>JBKOVX010000288.1:0-5309 GCA_046724115.1 Gemmatimonadota bacterium
GCATCACGTCGCGGACATTGAGCGAGATCCACTCGGACACCCGGAGGCCCGCGCCATAAGCGAGCTCCAGCATCGCCCGGTCGCGAAACGCCAGCGGCTCGTCTAGCGATGGAGCGGCGAGGAGTTTCTCTATCTCGTCGACGCCGAGTACGTCCGGAAGCGTGCGCCATTTCTTTGGCGTCTCCAGTCGCTCACTCGGATCTCGCACGACGTGCCCTTCAGCGAGCAGGAACTTGAAGTAGGTGCGGACCGCCGAGATGTTGCGCCTGATCGAGGCCGGTGAGAGTCCAATGTCCTTCAGGTGATAGACGTACTCGCGCAGCATGCGCGCGCTGACGTCGATCGGTGATTTCGCGCCCTTTACGCTGGCGTAGCCGACGAAGCGCGCTATGTCGAGCTTGTAGGCGCGGCTGGTCTGAACCGACGCGCCCTGCTCGAGGGCGAGGAAATCGTCGAAGCGCTCCACAAAAAACGCTCGGCCAACCGCGTCATCGAGTGTGTTACTCACGCTTTCTCACGTGACGTTTCCATAGCCAGATTCCGGCGACGAGCACCACGATCCCAACGGCGACGGCGCCGGCGACTTTCCCGGAGCGGACGAGGTACTTCTGGACCAGGTCCCAGTTGTCACCGGCGCGGAATGCCAGAAACGTAATCAGCCCGAACCAGACGGCGGAGGCGCTGGCGACGGAGAGCATCACTGGGAAGGCAGGAAGCCTCATTGCCCCGGCGAAGGGTGGGACGATCGCCCTCACTCCCGGCAGAAAGCGGCTGACGAACAAGCCCGGGAACCCGTACTTCTTGTGAAGCTTCTTGATCCGTTCTTCGGCGTCCGGTCCGGCGTACTTCTCTATGCGCTTCAGGAACGCCTTGGCGCCGAAGCGTCGACCGAGGGTGTAGGTGACAGCGGCACCGGCAACGTTCCCGATCCAGCCGAGCAGAAAAACAGTGACGGGCGACCCATGGGCTCTGTCGGCGAGAAAACTACCGAACGCGATGACCGCGTCAGAAGGAAACGGTGGAAAAAAATTCTCAAACGCTGACAGCCCGAGAATAGCAACGTAAAGCGACCCGAGAGGCAGATCGCCCAGCCAGCCGATGATTTGTTGGATCATTCGCTCAGCGGGTTCCTTTCAGAGTGGCGACGGCGATACAGGCGAGGCCCTCTTTTCGCCCGATCCAACCCATTCCTTCGTTGGACTTACCTTTGACGCTCACGCTCGCGGAATCGATACCGAGCGCGGCGGCGAGTTTCGTCCGAATTTTGTCACGATATGGGGCCAGTCGAGGCGACTCCGATACGACGCAGACATCGACCTGATTGACGCCGTATCCGGCCGCTGTGACTCGCTTCACCGCGGCGCTCAGCATTTCTATCGAACTACGATTCCGATTTGCTGGATCGCTATCGGGATACATTTCGCCGATGTCACCGAGCCCGGCGGCACCGAGTATGGCATCCGTCAGTGCATGGCAGACCGCATCGGCATCGGAATGACCATCGAGGCCGAGATCCGATGGTATGGTTACCCCGCCAAGTATTAGGGGACGGCCGCGAGCGAAAGTGTGGGAGTCGTAGCCGATGCCGACGCGGACATTCGCGTCATTGTCACGCGGCATCGGCGTGGATTGCTGGCGCCGGATCGATCAGTGTGTAGTCCTGTTTGCGACGCGCTGGCGTAAACCCGGCGTCGCGAATCAAACGCTCCATTTCGTCCGTCGAGGTGCGGTGCGTGGTGTTGGCGGCGGACACGACGTTCTCCTCGATCATCAGCGAGCCGAAATCGTTGCAGCCGAAGCGGAGCGCGATCTGGCCGATCTTCATCCCCATCGTTACCCAACTGGATTGAAGGTTGGGTACATTGTCGAGGACGATCCTGGCGAAGGCGACGGTGCGGAGATACTCCGTCGCGCCGGTCTTCGGCTGGTGCGACATCGTCGGTGTGTTCTCCGGCTGGAGCGGCCAGCAGATGAAGGCGGTGAAGCCTCCGGTGCGCGCCTGAACTTCCTTCACGCGCTGCAGATGCTCCAGACGCTCGGCGAGCGTTTCACCGAGGCCGTACATCATCGTGACCGACGTCTTCATGCCCTCGTTGTGCGCCAGCTCCATGATCTCGAGCCAGCGGTCGGCGCCGGCCTTTTTCGGGGCGACGATGTCGCGGACGCGCTGCACGAGGATCTCTCCACCGCCACCGGGGATCGAATCGAGTCCGGCCTTGCGGAGCCCGCGGATGACTTCGACCGCGTCCATCCGGAACAACTTGGCGAAGAAATCGACCTCGCTCGGGCTGAAGCCGTGGATGTGGATCGGGTGGTTTCTCTTGATGTATTTCATCAAGTCGAGATACCACTCGAAGGGGATGTACGGATTGTGTCCGCCCTGGATGAGGATCTGGACTCCGCCGAGCGCTTTGAGCTCCTCGATCTTGGCGCCGATCTGCTCGAACGAGAGCGTGTAGCCTTCACCGTGCTTCGGCCGGCGCGCAAACGCACAGAATCCGCAGTCTGCGACGCAGACGTTGGTGTAGTTGATGTTGCGGTCGATGATGTAGGTGACGATGTCGCCGGGATGTTTGTCCTGGCGGACGCGATCGGCCTCCGCGCCCAGCTCGAGCAGTGGAGCGTTGGTGTAGAAGTCGAGGAGATCCCGTGTTTCGCTCATGCGGCGGGAAGAAATGTAAGAGTGCCGTTGGGAATTCTGCCGCGCTCGACGAGCCGCCGGTAGAACTCGGTGAGGCCCGCCAGGTGCGTGTACGACAACCCGTAATCAAGCCCGGACAGGTACTCGTCGCAAATGTTGCGGGCGACGCCGGTGGCTTGGTGAGCCTGCTCCGCCAGATCCGCCAAGTGTCGCAGACCCCAGTCTCGGGAGGCGATCAGACCGGCGTGGGCGAGCAGAGCTTCCTTGACGTGGGTGGTTCGCTGCGCAACCCACACCGCGAATACGAAGGGCTGGCCGGTCCACTCCTTCCACATCTGACCGAGATCGTAGACGTGGGGGTATCGTTGGCGATGATTGGATCCGAGAACCAGAGCGGCGTCACCGATAACCAGGCGTGCATCGACATCGGCGGCGTCGGCTTCCACCACGTCGCTGACTTCGGCGTCACCGGCGACAAAGCGTGGTCTGGCCCGCCACACGTTCTCGAAGAGCAGCTCCAGCAGCGCGACACTGGTCATCGAGCTCCTGCTGATTATCACGTTGCGGCTTGCCAGCTCGGTGGCGGGGCGCTTCGAGAAGAGCATCACTGAGCGCACGGGCCCGTCACAGGAAATCGCGAGGTCGGGCAACAGCAGGTAGCGGGCTGAATCGCGCGCGTACTCGACGGCGGAGACGACGCTGATGTCGAGCTCACCGATGCTCATGCGGCGATTGAGGTCGGTTGGAACGCCATCGACCAATTCTGCGTTCAGGCGAACGACGCCGCGGTCGATGGCGCCGTAAACCGGGTAGCAGTTGATGTACGGAATGCGACCGATCTTCATCAGGCGGCCGCTGCAGGCGCGCGGTCGAACACGCGCAGGATGTTGTAGAATGAATCGCGCTCGGCGGGGATTTTCCCTGCAGTTCTGATGAGATTCAGAATCTCGTCGAGACTGAGGCCCTGGGCGGTATGAGCACCCGCCTCGTGGTAGATCTTCTCACGGACGACCGTTCCTTCCAGATCGTTGACGCCGAATGACAGCGAAGTCTGGGAGAGGAACGGCGTGACCATGATCCAGTGCGTCTTGATGTGGTCGAAGTTGTCGAGGAAAAGTCTACCGACGGCGAGATTGCGAAGATCGTCGAATCCTGTGGTAGCAGTTCCCTGCCGGCCCAGCTCGATGCCGAGCTGATTGTTGTCGGGATGGTAGGCGAGGGGGATGTAGGCAAGGAACCCGTGCGATTCGTCCTGGAGATCGCGCAGCATCGCCAGGTGCTCGACGCGATCCTCGATGGTCTCGACATGCCCGTAAAGCATGGTGCAATTCGAGCGAATGCCGAGTCGATGCGCCGTGCGATGGACCTCGATCCAGTCCTCCCCGGCGAGCTTTTTGTCGGCGATAGTCATGCGCACGCCTTTGCCGAAGACTTCCGCCCCGCCGCCGGGCAGAGTGTCGAGACCGGCTTCGCGCAACGCGATCAATACATCCTCGATCGACATCTTGTCGATGCGCGCGATGTGGGCGATTTCCACCGCAGTCAGGGCCTTGATGTGGACGTGCGGGAATCTCGCCTTGAGACCGCGGAACATCTCGCTGTAGTACTCGAGGCCCGCTTTCATATCGAGCCCGCCGACGATGTGGAACTCCTTCGTCAGCCCACTCGCCGCCGGCTCCGCCTCCGCGTACACCTGATCGAGCGTGTAGTGATATGCCCCGTCTTCTTTCGGCAGGCGCGCGAAGGAGCAGAAGACGCACGTCTTCCGCAGGTAGCAGACATTCGTCGGATTGATGTGCTGGTTCGCGGCGAACGTTACGACATCGCCGTGCTTCCTCCGATTGGCGTAATCGGCGAGCATGCCGACGCTGAGCAAATCCGGAGAGGTGAACAGAAGCTCGGCATCCGCGTGAGACAGGCGAGTCCGCGAGACAACTTTCTCGCCAACTGCTCTCAATCCGCGATCTTTGATTCTCCCGAGGTCCAGCGCGATCTCGGCGCTCATGGACTCAGCTCTCGAAGCGTTTGATGGCGAGGGTGGTGTTGTGACCACCGAAGCCAAAACTATTGCTCAGGACTGCGTCGACTTTTCGATCGACGCAGACGTTGGGTGTGTAGTTGAGATCGAGCTCGGGATCCGGGTGATGGTAGTTGATCGTCGGCGGAATGACACCGCTGCCGACGACCATGGTGCTGATGACGGCTTCGACCGCGCCGGCGGCGCCGAGCATGTGACCGGTAGCCGACTTGGTCGAGCTGACGTTGACGTCTTTGGCGGCGTCGCCAAAGACCGCCTTGATTGCCCGGGTCTCGTTGAAGTCGTTGGCCGGGGTCGAAGTGCCGTGCGCGTTGATGTACTGAATGTCCTTCGGCTCGAGGCCGGCGTCCTTCAATGCCCGCTTCATCGCGCGCTGCGCGCCTTCGCCGTCTGGGGCGGGCGCGGTCAGGTGGTAGGCATCTCCGGTCGCGCCATAGCCGACGATTTCCGAGTAGATCGTGGCGCCGCGATTGAGGGCGTGCTCGAGCTCCTCGAGGATAAGGATTCCGGCGCCCTCGCCCATCACGAATCCATCGCGCGTGGCGTCGAACGGCCGGGACGCCGTCTCCGGCGAATCGTTTCGCTCCGACAACGCCTTCATGTTGGCGAATCCACCAATCGCCATCGGAG
>JBKOVX010000336.1:0-3811 GCA_046724115.1 Gemmatimonadota bacterium
GGCTGGGTCTACTCCACTGGTGATCGCGCAGGGTATATCCAGAAGCTGTCAAAGAAAGGGTGGCTCTGTAAAACCTGGGAGGGTGAGCTGGCGATGATCCCCCCGCCTGGAACTGTGACTCCGCAGTTATTCAGCTTCACGGTGCGTAACGACTCACTCGCCAGCATCCTGGAGAAGGACCTGGGCAAAAGAGTCTCGCTTACCTATGAGCAGCATAAAGGGATTCCGACATCGTGCTTCGGGGAGACTGAGTATTTCATTACAAACGTACGTATTTTGGAACGGTGAATCTCTCTATTGTCTGCTCAGCCGGTCCTTGCTATTTTTTCCGCCAAGTCGAGCCAGGGCGGGGGCATTAGCTCGTGCCGTGGGCTTCATCCAGCGCGAGTTTTTCTCATGACTCGTGCAACAGATTGTCGAGGGTCGGGCGTTTTTTCCGCTCCCCAAGACACAATTTTTTCAGGAGTAGGGAATGCGTACGACCGGCAAAGTGAAGTGGTTCAACGACGCGAAGGGCTTTGGGTTCATCACACCTGACAACGGGCAGAAGGACTGCTTCGTTCACTACAGCGCGATTTCCGGCTCGGGATTCAAGTCCCTCGCCGAGGGCGACGCTGTGGAGTTCGACATTGTCGAAGGTCAGAAGGGTCCAGCTGCGGAGAACGTGACGAAGACTTCCTAAGTCGCGGCTGCTTCACTGACACAATCTGGCGGGGCGTCTCATTCGAGGCGCCCCGTTGTGTTTTTGGGTGGGCGTCCGCGCCTGGGGAGCGGTGCGACTTCCACTGCGTGCTCGAGTTGCGAGAATAAGCGACCTCTGAATTCCTGGAGATCGAGCTCGATGCGTAGCCCCTGGGGCGATGCAAACCTACCGCGCGCAGCGATGAGTTTTTGCGCGAGATCGATCGCGTCTGCCACGCTCGAACCCAGTTCCTCTGTCAAAGCGAGCGTCACCGACAGAATGAGCAACCCATCAATTGTAAGGCGTCTGGCGACGCCCTGCTTTCGTTGAGCGACGCCCTCAACTCGATAATGGGACAGGGTGTTGTCGAGCCATTTGCTGGAGGTTCCGAGCGCAAGTGCCGCAGTAGCAATAGTATATGCGCGTGGCATTAATTATCCTAATATCAAAGGATATTAATTGCTAATTAGGGCCGCCGACGCCAGAACGGATGAGCTTCCGCTGTTCCTTTCGGGAAGCACGGCATCTCCAGCCAGCGACGGGTTATATTGGCCCGCCAACACCAGTTCCAACCCGAGTCGAAATGAAGAAACTGATTCTCTGGTCCGCGCTCGTCCTCTTTTTCGGCGAGATCGCTACATCATCACCCGTGCTGGGTCAGAAGACCTACGCACTTGCCCTCGGCGGTGGAGCAGCGATTCCGGTGGGCAAATTGAGCGATGTGCAGAACACCGGATACAACGCCATCGCCGCGCTCGCGCTGGGTCTCTCCGACCTACCGATAGGAATTCGATTCGATGGCATCTACAACAATCTCTCGCATCCCAAGACGCCGTCGGGCGGAACGGCTACTTCCGATTTGAGAGTTGGAGGCGTGCTCGCGAATTTCGTGTGGGCTTTTCCTGGAACCAGCTCCAAGGCGTACATCATCGCTGGGTTCGGCTTGTACAACTCGAAGGCCGATGTCCCTGGTGCGAAATCGCAGAATAACTGGGGTTCGAACGCCGGGCTGGGCGCGACGTTCGCATTTGGACCGATAGCTACGTTCATCGAGTCGCGATATCACAGCGTCTCGCGCAGTCAATCGAAGGGCGGCGTATATCAATTTGTGCCGATAACATTCGGTATCATGTTCTGATTTCGGAAACAGGAAGGGGGACGCCACTAGTGTGGCGTCCCCCTTTTTTTGTCGCGAAGAATCGTCAGACGGCGCGGAGTACGAGCTCGTTTCCCCGTGCGATCTCGGTGACAGGCCAGAGTGCCTCGCGTGCTGCGCGAATCTGTGCGCTCACCGCGGTGGGACCAGTTCCGCCCGGGACATCGCGACGCGCAACGGAGCGTGACGGATCCAGCCACTCGAGAACATCGTCACCAAAGAGTGGATGCGCTTTCCTGAACGCCGAGACGGGAAGGGCGTCGAGCTCGCATCCCTCCTGCTCACTCTCGCGAATGAGGGATCCGATCGCAGCGTGGGCTTCTCGAAAACTCGCACCCTTTTCAACGAGATAGTCGGCGAGGTCGGTCGCCATCATACTGGTTGAGAGAGCCGCGCGCATCCGCTTGGCGTTGAAGCGCGTTTCCTGTAACGCTCCGGCAACGGCTGGCAGGACGAGCAGGACAGTGTCGACAGCATCAAACAACACGCGCTTGTCGTCCTGCAGATCCTTGTTGTAGCCGCTCGGCAATCCCTTGAGTGTGGCGAGGAGGGTAGAGAGATCTCCAATGGCACGGGCGCCGGATCCGCGGGCAAGCTCCAGGGCATCCGGATTTCTCTTCTGCGGCATCATGCTGGAACCGGTGGTGAACGCGTCACCGAACTGGACGAACCCGAATTCGCTCGAGCCGTAAATGATCAGATCTTCGGCGAGGCGAGACACGTGGGTTGCCATCATCGCAACCGTAAAGAGCAGTTCCGCGATGAAGTCACGGTCGCCGACTGCGTCGATGCTGTTTTGCGACAGAGAGCTGAAACCGAGACTGCCCTGCAACAAGACGCGCGAAATCGGGAATGCGCAGCCTGCAATGGCGCCCGAGCCGAGCGGAAGTACCGCCGCGGCACGTGATGCGGAGGCAATCCGCGCTCGATCCCGCTCGAGCGGCCAGAAATGCGACAGCATCCAATGCGCGGCGGACACAGGTTGCGCGCGTTGCAAATGCGTATAGGAAGGCATGAGCACGTCTTCCAGCGTGGCGGCATGATCAACCATCACTTGTTGAAGTGCTCGGGCAGCCGCGTCCAGTTTCGTGCACGCATCCATAGACCAGAGTCGCGTGGCAGTTGCGACCTGGTCATTCCGGCTGCGACCAGTGTGCAGCTTGGAAGCGACATCTCCCACTTCCTCGTGCAGCAGGCGATCGATGAAGGTATGGACGTCTTCATCCGAGGCGATCGGCTCTGCTCCGGCGGCGATCTTCCGGCCGACGGCTGCCAGGCCACTCTCGATTTTCTTGCTTTCCTCCAGAGTGAGCACACCGGCACCCCAGAGCGCTACAGCCCAGGCCTGTGAAAGACTGATATCGAACGGCCAGAGCCTGTAATCCGTGCTTATGGAGCGATTGAGCGCTTCGAGTGCCGCCGCGGTGGGTGTAGAAAACCGTCCGCCCCAAAGTTTGTGCGACGTGTGGTCGGACATAACGTCCCCCAAGGTCAGGCTATCGCCAGTGTCTTCGGCTTTTGAGCCTCGGCCTTCGTTACCCGCTCACTCTGTGCCGCGGCCATCTCCTGATCGCGGATGGCCCGGACGCGCGCGGACAGTCCGTACAGTCTGATGAAGCCGGCAGCGTCGCTTTGCTGATAGACGTCGTCTTCCCCGAAGGTGACGAAGCGCTCATCGTAGAGCGCGAATTCGCTCTCCCGACCAACTACCGAAGCCGTGCCCTTGAAGAGCTTGAGCGTGACGTTCCCCGTGACGCGTTCCTGGGTGACGTTCACGAACGAATCGTACGCTTCGCGCTCTGTCGTCCACCAGCGTCCCTCGTAAACGAGATCCGCGTAGCGTGGAGCAATGAGATCCTTGGCGGCAAGCGTCCGGCGATCGAGCACCAGCTGCTCGAGCTCGCTGTGCGCCGAGTAGAGAAGCGTTCCACCCGGCGTCTCGTAGACACCGCGGGACTTCATGCCAACGAGCC
>JBKOVX010000160.1:0-6827 GCA_046724115.1 Gemmatimonadota bacterium
CCCTCAACGCGCGTGGTGGGACGCTTCGTTCTACGATCTGCACGTCAAGGTGAATCCGGCCGACAGCAGCATCACCGGCTACAACTCCATCACCTACCATGTCATCAAGCCCGCTCGCGAGATGCAGATCGACCTCCAGATGCCACTCGTCGTCGACAGCATCGTGCAGGACGGCCTGGAGCTGAGCGCGCGTCGCGACGGCAACGCGTTCTTCGTCACGTTGATCACGCCGCAGAGAGCGGGGACGAGGAAGACGATCTCGGTCTACTATCACGGCAAGCCGACCGTCGCCACCCACGCGCCGTGGGATGGCGGATTCGTATGGGCGACCGACAGTCTCGCTCGCAAATGGGTCGTCACCGCCAACGAAGGACTAGGCGCCAGCGTCTGGTGGCCAAACAAGGATTACCTGGGCGACGAGCCCGACAGCCAGCGCGTCGCCATCGCGATTCCTGATTCACTCATTGACGTATCGAATGGGCGGCTGCGCAGCACGACGCCGAACGCCGATGGTACCGTCACGTACGAATGGTTCGTTACCAATCCGATCAACAACTACGACGTTGCCGTCAACTCCGGCCACTACGCGCATTTCAACGACGTCTACCAGGGCGAAAAGGGGAAACTCACTCTCGATTTCTATCCTCTCGACTATCACGTCGATACCGCGCGCAAGCAGTTCTCCCAGGTGCAGCCGATGCTTCAGTGCTTCGAGAGCTGGTTTGGCCCGTATCCGTGGTACGAGGACGGGTACAAGCTCGTCGAGACGCCGCATCTCGGCATGGAACACCAGAGCGCTATCGCCTACGGGAATCACTACAAGAACGGCTACCTCGGCCGCGATCGGTCAGAGACTGGACGCGGACTCCAGTGGGATTTCATCATCATCCACGAGAGCGCGCACGAGTGGTGGGGCAACAGCATCACCATGAAGGACCAGGCCGACATGTGGATTCACGAGAGCTTCGCCACCTACGCCGAGGGCCTGTTCACCGAATGCCAGCAAGGCAAGAAAGCCGGTGCCGAGTACACGATCGGCCAGCGCAGGATCATTCGGAACGACAAGCCGATCATCGGCACCTACGGCGTCAACGATGAAGGCTCCGGCGACATGTACGACAAGGGCGCCAACATGCTGCTCGCGATCCGTCAGCTTGTCGATGACGATGCACGCTGGCGCGGCATCCTGCGCGGGCTCAACAAGACATTCTGGCACCAGACTGTGACGACGAAGCAGGTCGAGAATTACATGAGCCGGCAGTCGGGCATAAATCTGAGCAAGGTCTTCGATCAATATCTGCGGACGACGAAAATCCCGACGCTGGAGTACAAGCTCGAGGGGCAGAAGCTGTCGTTCAGGTGGACCAACGTCGTGCCCGGATTTGCGATGCCGATCAAGGTGACGACATCGACTGGAAGGCTCGGCTGGATTCGACCAACCGAAAACTGGAAATCAGTCGCGGTGAAACTCGACCGGCCTGAGGATTTCCGCGTCGACGAGAACTTCTACGTCAACGCGAAGGACATCCTCAAGCCGGCCGCGGGTTCAACTACCGCGCGTATAGACCAGTAACCGTCGCTGTCGCCAGCTTGTTGGCGTTCAGGTTGTAGCCGACCATTGCCGCTGTTGCGTCGCCTGGGACGTCGAGCTTGTCGACCTTGAGCGCGAACACCTTGAAGTGATAATGGTGCGGCTTGTCCCCGGCTGGAGGACACGGCCCGCCATATCCCTTCGATCCGAAATCGGTCCTGCCTTCCTGACTGCCGCGTGGCGCGTTGCGGCCATTGCCCGCACCAGCCGCCAACCCCGTCGCGTCAGCAGGGATGTTGTAGATCACCCAATGCCACCAGCCGCTCCCGGTCGGCGCATCAGGATCGTAAGCCGTCACCGCGAACGATTTGGTGCCGGCCGGCGCGCCCGACCAATTCAGTGCCGGTGAGGTGTTCTGACCGCCGCAGCCCATTCCATTGAAAACGTGGGCCAGGGTGATTCTGCCCTTCGACTCGAGATCGGGCGCCGTCAACTTGAAATGACCGACGGCTTTCGCCTTGGAGCTGTTCTTGGCGGCGGCTGCTTTTTGCGCGCCGGCGATCGACGCGCTGAATAGCATTGCGGTAGCAACGATCGCTGCCTGCCTGCAACGGTACGAGTTGAACATCCCAATCCTCCTTGTTCTCGTGCTCGCTAGATCCAGACAGTGAGAATGAGTGCTGCAAGCACGAACGAGACCAGATTGTACATTGAATCGATCAGCCAGAGCTGCTTGGGCTTGCCGGAGAAGAGAGCGGTGGCGTAACTCGTCGTCCCGGCGAAACCGAGCCAGACCACGGCGCCGAAGACCGCGCCGTGCAACGCGTCCATCTTGCTGACCTCCCGCAGGTGCCCGATCAGGGCGGCCAGAACCCACGCCTGAATGAAAGCGCAGATGAAAGCGGCCACGTACATCATCGGCATGTTCGAAGCCGCTGCCTCCGCCCTCATTTGCTCCTCGGTCTTGCCCTGAAGCGCGATCCAACGCTTGGCGAAGAGCACGGGCGAGTACCACAAACCTCCGAGCACGAAGATCACTATTGCTGCGACCAGCACGGCGAGGTAGTTAACCGTTGGGAAGTGCATTTGCTTCCTCCATCGGTTGGCGGTGGCGGGGAGGCTCGGTGGTCCGCCAAGAATCTATGATGTACTGGCCAAACTCGCAGCAGCAGATATCAGCCGAATCGCAGATTTTGCAGCTGCTCCATCGCCATCCGCTGATGGGTCGTAGGCCGTCAGCGAGACCCCGGCGATGCGGAATATCCCGGCGATTTGAGACAGCCCGAACTCGTTGTCATCGTTCGTCAGTCCGCCAGGGACAGCGAATCTGTTGGCTGCCGCCACACCGGAATCGAGCACATCGAGATCGAGATGGACATAAACGCGATCGACGTGCTCGCTGATTGACCGGAGAGTTTGCCGAAGGGAGGATCGGAGCTGACGAGGAGCGACGACTTGCACGCTCGACTCGTCGAGCAAACCTCCTTCGAGCGAATCGATGTCGCGGGTCCCGACCAGGCAGACCCGCTCGTCGGGAATCGGCTTGAAGCCGGGCACTGTCGCAGCCAGCTGCGTCCAGCAGCGGCCGGTGAGGATCGCCACCGCGGTGCCGTCGAGGAATCCACTGGTGGTTGTTTCCGGAGTATTGAAATCGGCGTGGGCGTCGAACCACACCACACCAGTCGCGTCCGCTCCGAGACCTGCCACGGTCCCGACTGCGGTGTTGCAGTTGCCCGCCAACACGATCGGCAACCGGTTCGAATCGCGCGCTTCACCAACTGCCCCGGATAGCATCCGCATCAACTCGAAGCCTGTCTGAATCTCGGCGTGCCAGGAATCACGAGGCAGCTCGGCGATTTTCAGGTGGACCCGGTGACCCTGTTCGCGAAGCGCGCTTGGTAAACCTGCTTGGATGAGCGCTTCCGGCCCCGCTCCCATTCGCGCGCCACGATTTCCGGAGTCGTAGGGGACGGCGAGGAGCTGGATTTCCATTGAGCGGGAAGGGGGAAGGGGGAAGGGGGAAGCGAGACGGCCCGCTCGAATTTACTCGTCAAGCGCAGGCCGCACTCAGCATCCCTCTTCCCGCCTCCCTCTTCCCGCCTCCCGCCTCAGTCCGTGTATATCGTCGGGAACTGCTTCTTCAACGCTTCCAGCTTCGGCTTGTCGTTGATCACGATGTAAAGCTGGTTCGGATGCTGGGCCAGGTAGTTCTGGTGGTACTCCTCGGCTGCGTAAAAGCCACCGAGCTTTGCGACCTGCGTCACGATCGGACGCGAGAACGTCTTTGCGGCGGTCAGCTGCTTGATGTAGCTCTCCGCGACCTGCTGTTGCTGCGAATTCCTGTAGAAGATCGCCGAGCGGTACTGCGTACCGTGATCCGGCCCCTGCCGGTTGAGCTGCGTCGGGTCGTGGGCAACTGAGAAGAAGATCTGCAGCAGTTTCCCATACGAGACCTGCGACGGATCGTAAATGACTTCGACCGATTCGGCGTGACCCGTCTCGCCGGTGCTCACCTGCTCATAAGACGGATTGGCGAGCTGCCCGCCGGCGTAACCGGAGATCGCGCGCTTGACGCCCTTCACGTGATCGAACACCGCCTCCACTCCCCAGAAACAGCCGCCGGCAAACACAGCGGTATCCTCCGCTGGAGCCGCTGCCAGCTCGCCACCGACCGCGGGGAAACTCACCGGGCCGTCTGTCGTGCGCGATCCGCCACTCGTCAGTCGGGCTCCGAGAAGAAGTAGGGCAGCAGGAATGATCAACGCCGCAACGGCGGAGCTAAGGAAGGAACGATTCATTGTCTGAGGTCTCGTGCTTGGAGGGATGCCTTTTTTACCGTCAACATCGATGATTTGTTCCTCAGCGCCGCGACGCAAGAGCCAGTCGTAATCCGAGGGCGATGAACAGAGCGCCGGTGATCTTCTGCAGGGCTGCAGCTGCGCGACTCGCAGAGCGTAGCCGTGCTGCAGCCCGGCTCGATCCGAGCGCCACCGCGAGGTTAACAAGTGTTCCCGTCGTGTCGAAGAGGAGGCCGAGCGCGACAACCTGCAGCGCTGGGTTTCCACGCGATGGATCGACGAACTGCGGCAGAAAAGCCAGAAAGAACAGCGCGACCTTTGGATTCAGGACGTTGGTGATCACGCCCTGACGAAAGATCGATGTCAGCGAAGCGGGTTTAAGCTGTTGCACCGCGAGGGATGAGCGCGAGCGTAGCGCACGCACGCCGAGGTAGATGAGGTACACCGCTCCGGCAAACCTGACGACCGTATAGGCAACCGGAACCGCCGCCAGTAGCGCAGCCAATCCGAGCGCCACCAGCGTGATGTGCACCAGCGTGCCGGCGCCGATTCCCAGCGCGGACACGATCCCCGCCGAGCGGCCCTCGCTCGCACCGCGGGCGGCGACATAGAGCATGTCTGGGCCAGGTGTGAAGTTGAGCGCCAGGCCAGCGGCAAGGAACAAGAGCAGCGAATGAAGATCGGGGATCTCTAGCTCCGGCTTTCGAACTGCAGCCAGCGTATCACGCCAGGCGTCACGTGAAGATCGGCGGCAGCCGCCGCTCGCTGGCGCGGCGGAACGGATAGTTGTGCGCGAGACGCTCGTCGATTTGAGGGAATGGACCGTTCTTGCCCTTCAACAGAATCCATTCGATGTCGACGAATTCGGTGTTCTTCCACATGCCGATTCCAACCTGCCGCTCGAGATCTAGCTCGTGTTTCGATGCGATCGCGAGGCTCTCGAGTGCGTCGAATGCGCGCTCGTGAAACTCCCTCATCACTGGAACTATGAGAAATCCGCACCCTGTCCGCGCCGAGACAATCCGGAACGGCAGCTCGAAGCGATTGCCGCGTACTGCTTCGAGTGCCAGTCGAAACTGCTGCTTCAGCGCGCGAAGGTCGTAACGGCTCAACAGGGCGAGCTCTCTCAGAATATCGTACCGATCATCGCTTGCCGGACCATGATCGTCATCCTCGTGCATTTCGTCACCCTCCTCGCCATCCATCGCCGCGATCTCGGCGCCGAGGCTGTCGAGCACGAATGAGAATTCACAGGCAGTCGGGCCCCCGCGTGATCGTGCTGCCCGCTCCAGACTCGAGCTGGGTGGAGACGAGAAATCCTCCAGCAGATACTGGCCGATGAGTGCAGCTTCGCTCACCGCGGTCGAGGGTGGATCCCAGCTGACGAGAACGTCCCTGCGAAAACTGAAATAGTCCAACAGCTCGGCGGGCGTGACGAAGTGGTGGCAGATCTCGAAGTAATCGGTGTCGCGGAGGATGTGCACGAAGCCGCCGTTCCTATTCTGCTTGAACCGCGCCGCGCGAAACGGGCGCGTCTTTGGCGGGACGCGGTAGATCATGATTCCCACGAGAGCGTCCGGATTCTTGGCCGTCACCGTCATGCGGTGGCCGAAGTGGTTGACGACTGAAAGTCCGACGTAGGTGGCGAGAAGATCGCGAGTGCTTTGAATCCGCCTGACTCCCTTCTTGACGACCTGGCCGGCGACCCATCGCTCGATGTCGGCCGATTTTGCGGCGACCTTCTGCTCACGCTCGCGCAGGTGAAAGATGAAGCCACTGTCGTCGATGAGCAGAACTCGATCGGCGATCTCGACTGGCTTTTCGGACATCTGGGGGAGCTGGTTCGCCGCGAACGAGAAGGCGCGCATGAATACGTTCGCGTGTTGCTGGGCGATGAAATCGTGAAGGAGACTGGCTGGCTCTTTCGCGCTCTCTTTCACTCTCGAGTCTAGAATCGCTTCGGTCGGCGTTCCCAGGCCAATAGGAGCGCCGCTCCAACGAGACCGGTGATGATGCAGAATAGATAAAGCGCGCGGACGCTCACCAGGCCGTACAGCGGATTCGCGTCGCTGAACGGCCGGAAAGGACGAATGTCAGCGTGCATGATGCCATCGAGCACAGAGTGAAAGATGCCACCGAAGACGCCGCTCGCCACAGCGATCGGCATTCGGTACTCGGCCGCCAGGGCTTCCGGTATCACGTCTCTAGGTCGAGCCAGCCAGCGACCGACTCGCCAGACGATAAGTCCGCAGAGCAGACCGATCAATCCGCCGAGAAAAAAGGTGTGCGCCTGGCGATGCACGGGATAGTCGCCACGCAGCAGATGGACTCCCGACTCGATGTCGATGACGACCTGGACGACGGAATAGGCCGCGACCGAAAAATGGCGCGGAGCAACCGCCTTGATGAAAAGGCCAGGGCCGAAGTGGAATGGAGTCGCCGGCATTACGCTCCAGCCAATCTATCGGGCGGTGGACGGATGACGCGAGGTGTTGGCT
>JBKOVX010000125.1:0-4731 GCA_046724115.1 Gemmatimonadota bacterium
ACCCTGCAGGTACTCGAAGTTGCTTGACTGCGGCGCCTGGAGTCCTCGCTCCTCGGCGCTCTTCACAATCGCTCGCGCAATCGGATGCTCGGAATCCAGTTCGACGGCAGCGGCGAGCCGCAGCGCCTCCTCTGGCGTTACACCGTCAACAGTCGCGAGATCGACGATTCGATTCTGGCCGAGAGTCAGGGTGCCCGTCTTGTCGAAGACGATCGCTGTAAGATTGCGCGCTTCTTCCAGCCCACGGCGATCTCTTACTAACAGTCCCGCATGGGCACCGAGAGTCGTCGAGATGGCAATCACGAGAGGAACCGCGAGCCCCAGCGCATGCGGACATGCGATCACCAGCACTGTCACCATGCGCTCGATTGCGAATGCTGGATTCCCCGGCATCAGTATTAGCCAAACGACGAGCGTAACGAATCCAGTGACAAGCGCGACAATCGTGAGCATGAACGCGGCTCGATCCGCTACGGCTTGTGCGCGTGAACGCGAGCTTTGCGCCTGCTCGACCAGGCGCATGATCCCGGCGAGCGCGGTCTTCTCACCCGTCCCCGTGACTTCGGCTCGCAGCGATCCGGAAACGTTCACCGTACCTGCGATGACTTTGTCCCCCGCTTTCTTGTCGACCGCGCGGGATTCGCCAGTGAGCATCGACTCGTCGGTGCTGCTCGCGCCGTCTCTGACGATGCCGTCGGCCGGGACTCTGGTACCAGGCCGAATCAGAACCATGTCCCCTTCGCGTAGCTGTTCGATCGGAACATCTTCGACTCGATCGCCAACTACTCGCGTCGCAACATTCGGGAGGAGCTTGGCGAGCTCCTTGACGGCACCCTCTGCCTGGCTGATGGAGCGCATCTCGATCCAGTGGCCGAGCAGCATGACCGTCACGAGTGTGGCCAGCTCCTCCCACAGCGGCATTCCCGGGAATCCAAGCGTGACGGCAACGCTGAACACGAAGGCGACCGAGATCGCCAACGATATCAACGTCATCATTCCCGGTGAGCGGTCGCGAAGCTCGCTGATTCCGCCTTTTATAAATGGCGTGCCGCCGTAAAGGAAAACCGCGGTTCCGAACACAGCCGGAATCCACTCGGAGCCGGGAAAGCGCGGTGGGGAAAACGGGAACGCCCGCTGGAGCATGTGGCCCCAGACGAGCGTCGGGATGGTCAACAGCAGTGAGATCCAGAACTTGTCGCGGAACATCGCCACGCTGTGACCGGCGTGCGTGTCGTGACCGCCATGCATGTCGTGGCCAGCATGAGCGTCGTGGTCCATTGACGAATGCGCGCCGCGTCCCATCAGCGCCTGGTCGTGATGTTCCATCTGTGCGGGTACGTTGCGGCCGTTTGCCGAGTTTTGAGGCGGCAATAACTGGGTTTACGTCCCTGCTTTGGTCGCGGGATCCCAGTGCGGGTCGGCCTTGCCGTCGACAAATCGCCACATGTCGAACCAGGTCGTCGTGTACGTCTTGGACGGATCCTTCGGATCCTTCAGCTCGCGCGCAATGACCACTGTGACGAGATCGCCATCGGCCAGAACGGCGACGATCTTCGTGTTCAGCTTGTCGCAGGTGGCTGTTTTGGGTCGGGTGCCGAAGAACTTCACCACCCCTTCACGCCCCGAGCGGACATTGGGATTGTGTTGAACGTACCGGCTTGTCAGCCACTTGTCCGCCTCGTCCCAATGATTGCACTGCAACAAATCCTTCATGATGTGCAGGGCAGCCTGCTTGTTTGTGTTGAGCTTTGGGTTTGAATCTGTAAACAGCGATTCCGGGTCCGCGACGCCGACAACTGGCTCCTGAGCGACGGCCGTACCGCCGACCAGCGCGACCGCCGCAATCATTAGCAGGCGTGTCATGGTGTTGCCCTCTCAGTGCGACCAGCGATCAACGCGTCGATCGAGAACCTCCCGGCTCCAGTGAAGAACAGAGCCGCGCTCGCTGCCACCAGCATGAACTCGAGCTCGTACTTCGAGAACCCGTCCTTCAGCCTCACCAGGAGAATCGCGCCGAGCATATCGCAGACGAAGGCCACCGCGATCGGGCGCGTCAGGAATCCGAAGATCAGGGCAACGGCGCCAAAAACCTCGAGCAGCGCGATCAGGGGTCCCATTACACCCGGAAGCGGTACTCCCATGTGGGTGAAGGCGTCGGTGACACCGGAAAAGCCCCAGACGAACAGCTTCTGATACCCGTGGTTGAGGAATACCACGCCGGTAGCAACGCGAAGGACCGCCAGCCCGGTGCTCACACTATCGGGAGACGGAGAGCGAAATAGTTTCATCCACTGACCTCGGTTAATGTTCAGGCAGGTCGCGCCCCTAAGATGTCACGGCGGTGCGGCATCTTCAAAGGAGCACACACCATGCAGAAACGCAAACTCGGAAGAAGCCATCTCGAGGTCTCGGCGATCGGGTTCGGCGCCATGGGCATGAGCCAGAGCTACGGCCCGGCTGGTCCCAGAGAGGACCTGATCGCTGTGCTGCGCGCCGCTGTTGAACGCGGCGTCACCTTCTTCGACACGGCCGAGATCTATGGCGCCGGCCACAACGAGGACCTCGTCGGCGAAGCCCTCGAACCGTTTAAAGGACGCGTGGTGATCGCGACGAAGTTCGGGTTCAAGGATCCCGCCGCCGGACCGGGCGCCGGCCTGGATAGCAGTCCCAAACGCATTAGACAGGTGGTGGAGACATCGCTTCAGCGACTGAGAGTCGATGCGATCGATCTGTTATATCAGCATCGTGTCGATCCCGCGGTACCGATCGAGGATGTGGCCGGGGCAGTGAAGGATCTCATCTCGCAAGGAAAGGTCAGGAACTTCGGCCTCTCGGAGGCGAGCGCGAAGACGATCCGCCGCGCCAACGCTGTGCAGCCGGTGACCGCCATTCAGAGCGAATACTCGTTGTGGTGGCGTGATCCCGAGAAGGAAATCCTCCCCACGTGCGATGAGCTCGGCATCGGCTTCGTTCCGTTCAGCCCGCTGGGGAAAGGATTCCTGACGGGAAAGATCGACGAGACCACCAGGTTCGACAGCACCGACTTCCGCAACACCGTTCCTCGTTTTACGCCGGAGAACCGGAAAGCGAATCAGGCCGTGGTCGATGTGCTGGCGCGAATCGCTCAGCGCAAGAAAGCGACGCCCGCTCAGATTGCGCTGGCGTGGCTGCTGGCGCAAAAGCCGTGGATCGTTCCGATACCGGGCACGCGCAAGGTCGAGCGTCTCGAGGAGAACATCGGCGCTGCGTCGGTCGCACTGACGCCCAGCGATCTCAAGGAAATCGAGGATGCTTCGTCGAAGATCGCGGTGCAGGGCGCGCGGTATCCCGAGGCTGCGGAAAGGATGATCGATCGTTAGGCTCGACGCGGAAATGTCCCGTCTGTCCACCAACCGCTAAACGCGTGTCAGATTCCGACTCTGCAAGCGTAACCATTCGTCCAGCGGTATTGACGGACATGGCTGCGATCGGGCCCCTGGGTGCGCTGCTCATTCGCGAGCACCACGACTTCGACCCGCAACGTTTCTTCTCCGCACCGGCGCGGGCCGAGCAACTATACGGCTCATTCCTCGGCGGACAGCTCGAAAACCCGGACATTGTCATTCTTGTCGCGGAGCGGAATGGTGGTGTTGTCGGTTACACGTACTCGGGCGTCGAGGGGCCCGACTACATGTCGTTGCGCGGTCCGGCAGGAGTGCTGTACGACATCGTCGTGGATCCGACGCATCGCGGGCAAGGCGTCGGTCGGATGCTCGTCGACGCCACACTGGCTGCGCTCAAGGCGCGCGGCGCGCCGCGCGTCGTGCTTTCGACGGCGGAGAAGAACAAGGTGGCACAGCGTCTGTTCGATCACGCCGGTTTTCGGCGGACGATGATCGAGATGACCAGAGAGCTCGAAGACCAGGACTAAACGGGGAAGGGGGGAAGCGGGAAGCGGGAAGCGGGTAACGGGCAACGCGTAAACGCAATGGGGGATTCGCAAATGAATCGTGTCAGGCTCCTCGTCAGTGCAGTCGCGCTGATCAGTGGAATCGCGCCGAGCGAGACGCTAGCGCAGCAACCGCAGGGTCCGCGGCCGTTCTACGTCGGCAATTCTCTCGGCTTGCCCGTCGAGCCGACTACGGCTGGCACCTTCGACGGAATTTCATCGAACGTCAAAGTCTACGGCGCCATCTACGCGGCGGAGAGTTGCTCCTACGATGCTGAGCGTGGACTTATCGTCGTGCCGAACCGCGGCGTTCCGCAGAACGTCCAGACAAATAACGCCTGGGTTTCTTTCATCAATCATGATGGGTCGGTGAACACGGCGCGGTGGATCGGAGTGCAGAGCGCTGCCGATCGCGCCCTGCTCACGCCGCCGCTGGTATTGAACGAGCCCTTCGGCAGCGACATCGCCAACGGTTTTCTCTACGTGGCTGATCGCGACGGCGGCACAAACCCGAATGACACCAGTGTCGCCGTCGTTCGCCGGTTCGACATGAAGACGGGAGCGCCGGCGGGCGAATTCCGCGTGGCGCGATCCACGTGGTTCAATGATATCGCCGTCGCACGTGACGGGACCGTCTACGCGACCCAGACCGGTGATCGGAGCGCGACTCCGGATGCAACGACCTGGCAGGTGTGGAAGATCACGCCCGATGGGAAGTCCTCGATCTTCGTGCAGGGCGCGCCGCTACGTTGGCCGAACGGCGTCGCGATCGATCCGCAGGGCAACATCGTCGTCGTCAACAC
>JBKOVX010000118.1:0-6206 GCA_046724115.1 Gemmatimonadota bacterium
GCACTGGTGAGCACGGCTGCTTCGAGGAGCCGCCACTTGCGTGGGAAGCCGCGGTCCGCCGTCAGAACCAGAATCGGCGGCGCGACGATAAGCGCGCCGATCGCATCGCCCACCCACCACGCGCGCCACGCATCGAGTACCTGACCCCGCGGCGTTATTCCGCCCAGGTGCAACGACACGACTCCAATCGTCGCGCTCACCAGGGTAGACAGGCCCGCCGCAAGAACGATGAGCCCGATCGCGTCCTGCACGCGGTCGATCGCAAGATGGAAGTCTATCAAACGCATCAGAGCGTAAGCACCGACAAGCGCCTCGAGGGTGTTACCAATTCCAATGCCGGTGGCGACCAGCAAAGGCGCGCCAGTCAGGACGTTGGCGAGGACGGCGCCGATGAACACTCCCGGCCAGAGCGCATATCCGCCGAGGAGCAGGGAAGCGAGCGCGATTCCGGTCGGAGGCCAGACCAGCGTCGCAAAGCCGGAGACTGTATCGATTGTGAGCCCAACACGCGCCGCCACGATGTACAACGCGGCGATGACGGCAATCTTCCCCGCAACCTTCGGTTGCAGGTAACCGCGCATCACTGGGCTATACGATCCTGCACCAGAGCGAGTGCCTCGTCGTCGGGGCGGGCGGTGCACCTGCCCTCACGCATTCGCCACAGCGCTCCGGCAAGCGAGATGTTCTCGTCGATCGCCTGGCTGCGCGAGACTACGCCCGCCGGCGTGGCAAGACCCCTCGCCACGGAGTCGAGCGCCGCCCCGACGGAAGGAGCTTCAACGTCGAGGCATTTGTGAGCGGACTTGATGGTCATCTGCACCAGCTGCCTGCTGCGCCGCACCTGCTCGTCCAGGCCGAGGCCGCGCTGGGTCGGATCGATCGCGATCACGCTGTCGGCGAGCTTGATCGTTTTGGCGATCGAGCTGTCATCGGGCGCGATTTTCTGGGCCGCCAGAAAATCGTTGCGCGCAACCGGGTAGTTGCCCGTCGCCAGGGCTGCTCTGCCGAGTCCGACGTAGGCGTCGGCGTCGTGGGGACTCTTCCGCAACAGGTCGCGGTAGATGTCGCTCGCTCGCGCCGGCGCGCCCGCCAGTACGAAATAGTTGGCGACTTTCTTCCGCACCAGCGTGTCTTCCGGCGATTCGTCCTCGATCGGCAGCAGCTCGGATAGCAATTCCTGCCTGGCACCGGTTTGCGCCAGCAAATCGATCAGCTCGAACCGCGCGATGGCTCGGCTACGCGCGGCATCACCGGGCCAGATTCCGTAGATCGCGCGATGAAAGTATGACTTCGCCTCTTCGACCCGGGCCTGATTGGCCAGCACTCGCGCCATTGCCAGATTCGATCCGCCGTCGTTCGCGTCGCGCTCCAATAGCGGGATGAGCATCTGCTCCGCGTCGAGAGACCTGCCCTGCGCCAGCACCGCCTGCGCCAGAGCAACTGTGTAGACCGGCCGGTCACGATCCAGTGTCGCCGCGGTCCGAAGATGCTCGATGGCGTCCTGGAGACGCTTGTGCGCGATGAGATTGACGCCAACTCGATATTCCTCGGCAGCCGTCGCGCGGGTCGCTTCGCGATCTACTTTCGCCAACGCAGTGTCGGCGACGATGAGCACGAGGATCGCGACGAGCGTCACCGCCAGAGTGAGGACGAACTCGGACGTGCTCGCCGTTGGGAGGGGCGCTGGCTCCTGGGCAATCGGATCAGTCACTACTTAATGACTCCGACGCCGTGGGCCGGCGTCACTCTGCGTGGATCTACACCATACGCGTGCAGGACATCGGTAAGGGTAACGACGCCGATGATCGTCTTCGCATTCGACCGGCTCACTACCGGCAGAACGTTGTGTCCCGTGTCACCCATGCGCGCGAGCGCGAGACCGAGCGGTTGATCGCTGTGAACGTGCGGGATTACGCCGGGCTGCAGGCCGTCATTGCGCGCCCGCTTGAGGATTGTGGCGATGGTGACCGGTCGCTGCGATCCGGTCGTGGCGTTGCGGATGTCGATCACTTTCACCATCGCCACGAGTCCTTCTTCGTCTGTGACGGGCCACGACTCGAGATCGGAGTCGTCGATCAGATCTGACGCGTCGTCGACTTTCATCTCCAGGGTGAGCGGCTCCGGCGGAGTGCGAATCGCCGACGTCACCCACAGCGCCGTGGCGGTGCGGAATGGTCCGGTCGGCAAATGC
Source organism: Gemmatimonadota bacterium (assembly GCA_046724115.1). Taxonomy (GTDB): domain Bacteria; phylum Gemmatimonadota; class Gemmatimonadetes; order Gemmatimonadales; family Gemmatimonadaceae; genus UBA4720. The sequence continues at coordinate 2,192 of JBKOVX010000118.1, forward strand.
AGTCCATCCTGATGCGCCAGCGCTTCGTAGATGGGCTCGCGCTGCAGCTTCTGCGAGATGAAGAATGCGATCAGGTTCGAGATCATCAGCGGGACTATGATCGTGTAGTCGCGCGTGATCTCGAAGATCATGATCACCGACGTAAGCGGCGTCCTGATGATTCCGGCGAATGCTGCTCCCATGCCGACGAGCGCATAAGCGCCGGGACCCGCAGTGGAAGCAGGGAAGAAGTAATGCGCGACTCCTCCGACCGTGGCGCCGACCATCGAACCGATGAACAGGCTCGGTCCGAAGATTCCACCCGCGTTGCCCGATGCGTAGGCGACGGCGGTGGCGATGATTTTGAGAACGGCGAGAACGAGTACGACTCTGAGAATCACATCGCCGTTGAGGACTCGCTCCACCTGATCGTAGCCGACGCCCAGCACCTGCGGGACGAAAAAGCCGAGAATACCGACGGTGAGGCCGCCGGCAACTGGCTGAAACCAGAGCGTCGAATTGGGGAATCTTAGAAACCGCTCGCGCAGCCAGAGAAGCAGCTTGACGAACGCTACTGAAGCGAGTCCCCCGACAATTCCCAACACCACATAACTCGCGAGCTCGCCCGGACTGACGAGATGGTAGTCGGGTACGTGAAACAGCGGACTGTCACCGAGCAGCAGATGCAGCACCATCCACGCAGTCGCCGAGGCGAGGACTACGGAGCCGAGCACGGGGGCGTGAAGGTCGCCCATGATCTCTTCGAGTGTGAAGAGAACCGCGGCGATCGGGGTGTTGAACGCCGCCGAGAGCGCCGCTGCTCCTCCGACTGGTACCAGCCACTTCACCTGTCCTTTGCTCAGCCCAAGCTTCCGCGCGATGACCGACGCCAGGCCCGATCCGATATAGACCGATGGTCCTTCTCTGCCGAGCGGGATGCCACTGGCGAGGGAAGTCGAGCAGCAGATGAATTTGCCGATTACCGAGCGGAGCGAGATGCGCCCGTCGTGAATGAAAACCGCGGCGCGGGTCTGTGGGATTCCGCTGCCGCGGGCGAGAGGGAAATACCGATAGAGCAGGTACCCAGTGAGTAGCGAGCCGAGTGTGGGAACGAGGATTCGTCGCCACCCCAGCCCGCCGGCCGGGTACATGTGCGCGGCGAGTCGTCCCGTCAGAAGTATGAACGCGACGACGACGAGCCCGACGAGCGCGCCGATGAAAAGGCTGAGGACGAGTGAGAGTCGGTCCTCTTTCCGGCGGAGGTCCTCGATCAGCCCGACGAGGCTCTTCGGTAGAGCTCGAAGTCTTATGGCCGGCATCTCATGAAACTAGTGGGTTATCACGAAGGCGCAGGCTGCCAATCGCTGAGTGGATAGAATCCGTTGCGAATCCAGACGTCGTTGGGGACCGCTTTCGCCAGAGCTAGCTCCTGCACCAGGTACTCATCCGGCAGCGCGTTGTGTCCCTGATAATCGGGAAACTCTACGGCCTCGAGTCCTTCGCGGATGATGTGAGCCACGAACGCGATCGCACCGACCGACGGCAGCGAACCCTGAAACTCGCGACACATCTGCTTCGGCTTCAGCGGTCCGGTGGCGGTGATCATCGGAATTCGCAGTGTAACTGTCGACATTCGCAGTGACGAGTGTGGCGGTCTGAAAGGTCTGACGGAGTAGAGAATCTAACCGACGCGACTAATCGAGCGGCGCGATCATGCCCCTGCAGATGGCGAACGATCGCCGTTCTCTTTACGGCCTCCGTTCTCAGACGATTCAGCGAGCCGGGCGTTTGAGTATTCGGGCTCGTCCGTCACTTCGCGATCGAGAACATCGCGCATCCATTCCGGCAGCTCGAAGTTGGTGTCAACGCTCGGCAGCTCGATCTCGGCCAGCACCAGATTCCGATCGAGGAATTCGTCGACCTCCCAGACGACACCATCTGACTCGCGGATCGAGTAGCGGCGCTTGCGTAACCGCCGGCCACGAGTGAGGTCCCACATTACGCGCGAAAGCTCCGGGTCCGCTTCCTCTTCGAGCTCGATCCGTTCGACGCCGTTGCCAAGCTTCACCGTCCGGAACCACTTGCGACCGCCATCGGGTAGCTGCACTCGTCGAATGCGCTCGAGCACTTTCTTGCCGGGCAGATATCCCTGCTCGATTTCGACGGAGGGCGCGTCAGCAGCCGCGGCCGGCAGGCTCTTCAGGAGATACTTGTGCTCGATCTCGGCGCCAGCCGACGCGCAGCTGGAGAGATGCTCGGCGAATACGCGCACCTGCTCGAACAGCTCCGCACCGGTGTCGTTCAACCACTGGCGCTCGAGCGCGTCGAAGGCTTGCGTACCGCGCTCGTGGAGGCGACGCGCCAGCCCAAATAGGCCGGGACCGGGATCTCGCGCGCGAGCGCTACGCACACGGTCTTCTTCCTCTTCGAGCTGGTGCTCGGTGAGCACGACTTCGGAGACGCGCCTCGCCCGCGAGCCCGCCGATTTCTCGGTTGCCGCAACCAGCTCGTCGCCAAAGACGTGGACGTCGTGCAGGTCACCCAGCAGATCCTGCAATCCCTTCAGTTTCTCGATGATCGCCTCGCCGCCGACTACGATCTTTGCGACCGGCTCGATCACGTAACGGAGATTCTTGGCGGCGATGCGCGCGCGATGCGCCTGTTTGACGTCGCTGAACCGGTGCACATCAGCGAGCCGGTCGCGCAGCTCCTTGCTCTGCTTCAAAACTCGCTGCGAGTAGATGGCGCCGAATCTTTCGCCGGCGTCGCTCTCCGAAACAGGGGTGCGGTAGTACTGTAACCGACGCGCGAGCTTGGGCGCCATCGACTCGAAGTCGTTCGCGGCGGAAATCGAGTCCTCGCTACTGTCGGCGCGCCGCTTCTCGAGCTGGTCCAGCATCCACGTATGTCCTACTCGCTGCCGGGGGCTGAGAGCTGGACGCGCGGAATGCAGCCACTCGAGATGCACTGTCGCGTCGCGCGTCTCTCGCGTTGCGTCGGCAATTTTGGAAAGACCGCGACGCCGCTTGCGCGAAATGTCGGCGCGCAGCCACGGCTTGAACGCCCGTATCCAGGCGCGCAGCCGCCGCAGCTGGACGCGGAAATCGTGGAGGGCTTCATCGGCTTCTGCGTCCCCGTCCGCCAACTTGTTGGACAAGGGGGCAAGCTTTGCGGCCGCGTGCTGCGCGTCGTCGATCAACGCCAGCGCGACCAGGCGGACGCCGCGGTCAACGGGCTCTCGCAGCGTTTTCTCTTCCAGCTCACTCGCCTTCATTGTAGTCCTCACCGGCGCATTGGGGGGGAGCGCCGCCTAGCGATCCCTGCTGATGAGACTATCGGCGTTCGGGTAGGGCCAGTCAAGGCATCGGGCATTGATTGAGACAACGCAGCACGTCAAATGATTATTTTTCCCCGATGCGACCCCGCAAGGCCTTATTCCCGCTTCTCGCCCTCGCGCTTTCCAGTTGCAATCTTGTCGCCGGAAGGTGCACCTATGAGCTCCGCTCGCTCGACGCGTCGGGTCAGTTCAATCAGAACGGCGCCGCGCTGGCAACCGCGCAGATCACGATGTCGGAGCAACGTGGGTCGCTTCAAAGTCAATCGATTTATTGGCTGGTTACAGGCGACGCGCTCAAGGGTCACGTTACGTCAGCGTCGTTCAGAGATTCGTCGAACCCTACGCAGGTCTTGCTCGATCTGCCGCTGGCCAGCGCCGATCGTCCCGAAATCAGCCAGGGCGCGACGGGCTCGAACGAGGGAGTAAACCTCGGCGGATTTCACGACCTCATCGTCGCCGGTCACGGGATCATCCAGTTGGACACGGACAATTCTTCTCAACCGACCGTGATCGTGCAGCTTACGCCAACGAACGTCGGAGACTGGATTCGACCGTACTGCTCGTAATCTTTTGTCGAGAAAGTAAAGTGGGACGAGGGACGAGGGACGAGGGACGTCGTCAGCGCATTGAGACTTTGGGCAAAAAAAACCCGGCGACCGTCGCCGGGTTTTCTTGTTGAACGATCAACGAGTTCAGCTG
>JBKOVX010000115.1:0-1460 GCA_046724115.1 Gemmatimonadota bacterium
CTTACACCGCGAACAGCGACGCGTCGAGATTCGTGGCACTGATCTCGACGCCTACGAATATCGGCGACCTATTCATAATCGACGCCGCGCCTCCCCCTTCCCGCTTCCCGCCTCCCCGACAGATCACCAGAGTGAACGAACCCCTCTTCTCCACGCTGGACCTGACAGCACCTGAAGAGTTCTGGTACAACAGCTTCGACGGCAAGCGCGTCCAGGGCTGGATACTCAAGCCGCCAGGCTTCAGCGCGTCGAAGAAATATCCAATGATCCTCGAGATCCACGGCGGACCCAACGCTGCCTACGGCTTCACCTTCACCCACGAGTTCGACTGGATGGCCGCCAAGGGATACGTCGTGGTGTACACGAATCCCCGCGGCAGCACGTCGTACGGTGAGGAGTTCGGCAACATCATCCAGTACCACTATCCCGGCGACGACTACAAGGATCTCATGATCGGCGTCGACGAAGTTCTCAAACGCGGCTACGTCGATTCGACTCGCATGGGAGTGACCGGCGGGAGCGGCGGCGGAGTTCTCACCAACTGGATCGTCGGCCACACCCATCGGTTCGCGGCCGCCGTCTCACAGCGCTCGATCGCCGACTGGTCGGGCTTCTGGTACTCGGCGGATTTCACGCTGTTCAATCCGACGTGGTTCTCCGGCGCGCCGTGGGAGAATCCGAAACAGTTCGAGGAGCTCTCGCCGATCACCTACATCAAGAACGTCGAAACTCCCTTGATGTTGATCGAGGGCGAGTCGGACATGCGCACCCCGCCCGCCCTCGGCGGCGAGCAGATGTTCCGCGCGCTCAAGTATCTGCACAAGCCAACGGTGATGGTGCGATTCCCCGACGAGACCCACGAGCTCTCGCGTTCAGGGAAGCCGTGGCACCGCGTGGAGCGACTGAGGCACATCGTCGGGTGGTTCGATAAGTACCTAGAGAAAGTCCAGACCACCTTATACGATGTGCAGTAATGTCAACGGAACGGGTGCGAGCAGTGAGAAGTCTAGGTAACAGGGTTGAGTTCACGACGTCGGGACTCAACCTCGTGGCGTTAAAGCCACTGCTTGTCTTTCTAATGCCACTAGAGACGTCCGGATGTCTTAAACCCAAAACTATCCACTTGGCTTCTCACTGCTCGCACCCGTTCTTTTGTAGTTCGATTACTTAGGTGCGCCGAGATTCAAGGCGAACGGCCCGTTCCCCGTGATCTGCAAAACGGTCGGCCCCACGGCCTGGCCGAAGTGCGCCTCTCGTCCCGGAATAAAAACGAAATCCCCCGGCCCGTAGCGATTCGCGGATTTCAAGTCGACCGCATTCCCCAATCCCATCTGCAGCCCGCCCGATAAAACCGTCAGGTATTCCGCGTTCGGGTGCCAGTGCAACGGGATCTGATAACCATCGGGCAGCTGAAGTCGTAGCGCGAACGGTCCGGGACTGAACGGATCGCCGTGCAGCAC
>JBKOVX010000343.1:0-4711 GCA_046724115.1 Gemmatimonadota bacterium
CGCCGCCGCCCTGTCCGCCACCACCTTGTCCGCCACCGCCACCACCGGGTGGGCGACCGCCGCCGCCACCGCCTTGTCCACCACCACCGGGCTTGCCGCCGCCACCGCCCTGTCCACCACCACCCGGGCGTCCGCCGCCACCACCCTGGCCGCCGGAAGATCCACCGCCGCCCATGCCGCCACCTCCGCCGCCGCCTGGACCGCCACGGCCGCCACCGCCACCACCCTGGCCGCCTTTATCCTTGGCACCAAAGCTCTCTTCCGAACCAGCCATGCAGCTACCCTCCAGAGTTGTTGTTGCAAGGCGCGAAAAAACCAATGCATGTGCCATATTAGATCACATGCAAGACGCAAATTCACTGCGTAATTCGCGCCACAGTTAGCAATTCGTGTCGACAAAACACTTTCGTAGTGCAAAACCGCTCGCCCCGGGCGCGCGCGTCGCGCTGATCGCGCCGGCCGGTCCATTACAAAAACCTGACGAACTCCCGCGCGCACAGGACAACGCCCGCGCACTTGGCTGGGAGCCGATCGTCGCGCCCCACGCGACGGATCGCACCGGCTATCTCGCGGGAAAGGATCGAGACAGGCTCGACGACATCAATCACGCCATCAGAGATCCGAGAATCGACGCGATATGGTGCCTGCGCGGTGGATACGGAATTATCCGCATTCTGCCGGGCATCGATTACGACGCCCTCAATCGCGCGCCCAAGACTATCATCGGGTACTCCGACATCACCGCACTCCACGCCGCCGTCCAGCGAAAGTGCATGATGATCAGCTACCACGGACCCACCGCGCGCGAGACTATGAGCGAGTTCTCGCGCGATTCGTTTCTGCGCGCGCTCATCGACCAGACCGACTCATGCGGCGTCGCGCCGAACGCGCGAGAGATCAGCCACGGTCACGCCGAGGGAAGACTCGTCGGCGGTAACCTCGCCGTGCTGGCGTCGCTGTGCGGGACTCCGTTCGCGCCCGACCTCACCGACGGGATTCTGATTCTCGAGGACATTAACGAGCCGGTCTATAGAATCGACAGAATGCTGGAGCAGCTCATGCTTTCCGGCGCACTCAACGGCTGCAAGGCGATAGTGTTCGGTGAATGCGTGAAATGCACCGACGACGCCGCTGGCGCCCGCGCCTTCGACGACCTGCTCCGCGAAATTGCCGAAGAGCTGGGAGTGCCGTGCATGGCGGGAATTCCAGTCGGACACATCCACGAGCAGTGGACGATTCCCATGGGGGCGACAGCGGTACTGGACACAAAGGCGCGGAAGCTCACCGTGACCGCTTATGAATCCTGATTGAAAATGCACAAGACGGGACAGGACCTGATCGACGAAGCAAAGCAACAGATAGAAGAAGTCACGCCCGAACAGGTGCGCGAGATGCAGGAACGCAACGACTCCGTCGTCTATCTCGACGTCAGGGAGCCCAACGAGTGGAACCTCGGCCACCTGCCGCGGGCGATTCATCTTCCGCGCGGAAATCTAGAAGGGAAAGTCGAAGGCCTAATCGATCGCAGCAGCAAGGTCGTCATCTACTGTGCGCGTGGTAATCGGTCGGCGCTCGCGGCGCTGACGATGAAGCGGATGGGGTACGACAAAGTGTCGTCGATGGCCCGCGGAATTCAGGGCTGGGCCGACATCAATGGCGAGATCGAGGATTGACCGCGAAGGCGATAACGCCGGAAGCGTTCGATCTTCCCAGCAAGGATGGTCTCACCATCCGCGGCGAAGTGTACCGGGCAGAATCGCCACAAGGATCGGTCATCATCTGCCACGGGTTCAAGGGCTTCGCGCACTGGGCGTTCTTCCCTTATCTGGCGCGCTCGCTGGCACAGGAAAGTATCAACGCGATAACGTTCGACTTCTCGGGCAGCGGCATTGGCCGCGACCGAGAGTCGTTCACGGAGGCAGAAGCGTTTGCCGGTAACACGTTTTCCCGCGAGCTGGAGGATCTCGATCTGGTCGAGGACTACGCTCGCCGGAAAGGGTGGATCGAGGGCAAGTTCGGGTTGTTCGGACATTCGCGGGGTGGCGGAATGGCGATTCTCTTCGCGGCCGCCGAAGGATCGAACGTGAGCTCGCTGGTAACCTGGGCGGCGATCTCTTATCCGAACCGCTGGTCGCCGGAAGACACGGTCGCGTGGCGAAAGCGTGGATATACGGAGATCACCAACTCGCGTACCGGACAGGTGATGCGCCTGGACACCGATTTGCTGGATGACGTCGAGCTGCACGGAAAGACCAAGCTGAACATCGAAGCGGCGGCTGGGAAAATCAAAGTGCCGTGGCTGATCATACACGGGACTGCTGACGAGACCGTGCCGAGCACGGAGGCCGAGCATCTACATTCGCTGTCGAAGGGAGTGAGCACGCTGCGGCTGATAGAGCGCGGGAACCACGGGTTCGACGCCAAGCACCCATTGGCCGAGGTGCCACCAATCCTGGAGAAGGTCGTGAAGGAGACGGTGAAGTTTTTCGTCCGCAACGCAATCGTGAAATGAGGTGTGAGACGTGCCCGGCGACGGGCCTGCCGCGATCCTGACGCAACCGGCGATCGCCGCGCTCAGAACCGCCCTCACGTCGCGACGACCCGTCGAGGCTGATGAAGAGCCGGGGGTGCGAAAGGCGGCGGTCGCGTTGATTTTCCGAGCAGGTCCGGACGGTTCGCCCGAGCTGCTGTTCATCAAGCGGGCGGAATATCCCGGAGATCCGTGGAGCGGACAGATCGCGTTTCCGGGAGGACGGGAAGAGGCTGGCGATTCCTCCCTGCTGGAAACGGCAACCAGAGAGACGCGCGAAGAAACCGGAATCGATCTCGCGCGCGAAGGGCTGGTCATCGGGGTGCTCGATGATCTGCGGCCGCGAACCGTGAGACTGCCCGCGGTTGTAGTGCGTCCGTATGTCGCCGTTCTCGAGCGAAGCGACCCACTTGAGCTCAGCCCCGAAGTGGCTCTAGCGTTTTGGATTCCATTTGACGCGCTCGCACGCAAGGAATCGTGGCTAGAGGATACCGTCTTCGCGCGCGGGGTGCAGATCAATGCGCGAGTGTTCAGGCATCAGGATCATGTGATCTGGGGGATGACCGAGCGGATTCTCGCGCAGCTACTCGAGTTGATCTGATTGCGGACCGCGGACTGATGCGGATTGAGGGGTACGGACTAACGGATCAGTACGGATTTCGGACTAATTGAGGGGTCCGGACCTATTGCGGATTGCGGACTACTGAGGACTTATCGCAGAGTATCGGGGACCGCGGTGTCCGTAGTCCGCAATTAGTCCGAACTCCTCAACTAGTCCGCAGTCCGTACTGGTTAGTTGGTCCGTAACCCTCAATCCCCATGCGCCCGAACTCCGCACCGACTCAATGTTCCGTTGAGTCGGTCTTCGGTGCCGCAACTCCGGGTGGAAGCCCCTGCGGCGCTTGCTGGAGATGGAGGATCGGCGCGTCGTGGATGATTTTCCCGCCGAGGTACGCCGTGTAGGTGACAGCGACGACGGCCGCCAGCGAGCCCACTGCAACGCCTGCGCGCATCCAGCCAGGAATGAGATCCGCCGGCCTTTTCGCTGACCGCCACCACGAGTAAGCGGCGAAGGCACCCGCGATCAGGATCACCCACATCGCGATTCCTGCCGCGTTGTCGTGCGCTTCGATCGTTCCCGGCTTTATGTACCACGGATCATTGAGGGCGTGATCGGCCTGGTCGCCGGTGAAGTGGACTGGATAGATGAAGAGTCCAGCCGTCGTCAGCGCTGCCATCGCGGTAATCCAGAGGTCCCTCCGGCCAAGAATCAGCGCCAGGACAGTCACAGCCAGTGCGGCGATACTGAGCACGACCGGAAAATGGTTGATGAGGAGGTGCGCATAAGGCCAGGACAACATCGTCGTTCTCTCGCCGATTACAGGTTTATCGTCGCTGCAGTGTCGCGAGGAACATACGGGCGGCTCTAAACGGTTGCTGCAGCGCGCTGCGCGAACTGCCGCTCAGCGTGGGTGAATCCCACCTAATCGAAGCGTGAATAGCACTTGCGTAAAAGTTAGGATATACTAACTTATTTGATAGTTTCACAATAAATATCAGGGATTACCCTTTGGCGATTCAGCTCGAACGAAGCCAGCGCAAACCGACCGACGACGCGGTCGCGCCCAAAACCGGTTGGCGGCGCGCGCGAACAACACCGTCGCTGGTCGAGGTCTATCGGACCGTTCCCGTCGCCGGCAAAGGCTGGTGGCGGAAGATTCTCGCATTCGCCGGACCGGGATACCTCGTCGCCGTCGGTTACATGGATCCTGGAAACTGGGCGACGGACCTCGCCGGTGGAGCCCAGTTCGGTTACACCCTCCTCAGCGTCATTCTCGCTTCCAATTTGATGGCGATTCTCCTCCAGGGACTCGCTTCAAAGCTGGGCATCGTCACCGGACGCGATCTGGCCCAGGCGCGTCGCGATCATTACTCGAAACCGGTTGGATTTCTCCTCTGGATCGCGTGCGAGATCGCGATCGCCGCCTGCGACCTGGCCGAGGTCATCGGAACCGCGATCGCGCTCAACCTGATCTTCGGCATCCCGATCGCCTACGGCGTCGTCATCACTTCGCTCGATGTCCTGATTGTTCTCTATCTCCAGAACAAGGGATTCCGGCTGCTCGAGGCGTTGGTGATCACCCTCATCGCCACGGTCGGCGTTTGCTTCCTGTGGGAGAT
>JBKOVX010000193.1:0-2914 GCA_046724115.1 Gemmatimonadota bacterium
GGGCGGAGGATGGCAAATTCGTCCTCCATCCGTGTGGCGTTAATCCCACCACCGTCAACGGAACGACGCTGACCGAGCCAAAGTCGCTTGCCGAGGGCGACAAGGTCGAGGTGGGGTCGGCGATCCTGACATTCACGACTAAACGGCTCCCGCTGGGCGTAGCCGTGATCGAGCCTGCATCGGCGTCGAAGCGGGAGAAGGACATTTCCACCCGCCGTAACACGATCAAGCACCCGATCCTCGCTGGCGATCTCGACCCTGATTCGCCGCGGAAGGTGCCGACCAATGTCATCATTGGTGCTATAGCAGTGATTGTTGTCATCCTCTATCTGCTTGGCAGGTAGTCGAGGCCAAGACAACTGCCTGCTGGGCGCTGACCGCTTCTGTCGCTGAGCGCTGACCGCTGCAAGCGACGGGACAGATCGGGAAGTCAGAAAGAAAAGCCACTTGCGCCCGCGAAACGATGATGCTCCCCTCTCACGCGGGCGCATCGTGCGTCATGGCTGATTTCAAAAAGCTTCGGGTCTGGAATAAGGCTCACGCGCTCGCCTTGAACGCGGAACGCGTGGCGGCGCAGATTCGCGACGCCGCCCACAAGCCTCTTCGAAGCCAGTTGAATCGCGCGGCGATGTCGATTCCCACGAACATCGTCGAAGGAAGGGCCAAGAAAACCGATCGCGATTTCGCTCGGTATCTGGGCTATGCGCTCGGATCAGCCTCCGAGCTCGAATACCACATCATACTCGCACACGATGTCGGTGCGATTCCAGAACCAGATTTCGACGCTCTGATGCGACAGGTCGTCGACATCAAGCGAATGTTGCACGGGTTGATCGACAGATTGTCGGAGCAGTGAGAAACCCGCCGCGATCTGTCTAGACGTTTTCAGCGGTTAGCGCTCAGCGCAAAAGCGGAGAGCGCCCAGCAGGCAGTTGTCTTATCGCCTAATCAGCGCTCGAATCCGTAAACCGAGCCAAAACTATCTTCTCGAGCTCTTTCTTGAGCGGCTCCAACTCTATCGTCTCCAACACGTCCGCAGCGAACGCGTAGGTGAGTAACGTCCGAGCCGTCTCCCGCCCAATCCCTCGGCTGTTCAAGTAGAACATCGCCAACTCATCGAGCCGCCCCACCGTCGCTCCATGCGTGCACTTCACATCGTCGGCAAATATCTCGAGCTGCGGCTTCGTGTCGACGCGGGCGGTTGGTGACAGGAGGAGGTTGTTGTTGCTCTGCTTCCCATCGGTCTTCTGCGCTTCGGGATGGACATAGACTTTTCCGTTGAACACACCGTGCGATCGGCCGTCGAGGACGCCCTTGTACACTTCGTGGCTCGGGCAATTCGGCGCGACGTGCTCGATGCTGGTCTGGTTGTCGATGTGCTGCGAGCCGTCGGTCAGGTAGAGGCCGTTCAGGGTGCACGTCGCGGCATTGCCCTCGAGCGACGTGTAGATATTCGTCCGCGCCAGCGAGCCGCCAACCGCAAATGAGAACGAGTGGAGCTGGCTGTCCCGCTCCTCGCGGATTTGTACCGTCCCCACGTGAAAAGCGGACTCACTCTCGCGCTGCAGCTTGTAGTGATCGATGTGTGCGCCCTCACCGAGCGCAATCTCCGTCACCGCGTTGGTGAAATACTCGCTGTCACGCAGCGAGACGTAGCTCTCAATCACCGAGGCGCGCGAATGACGTCCGGCCACGATCAGATTTCTGGGGTGCGACACGCCCTCACCACCGGACACAAAGACCAGATGGATCGGCTTGTCGACCACCGCGTCGTTGGCGAGCTCGAGAAGCGCGCCGTCGGCGATGAACGCGGTATTGAGAGCGGTAAACGTGTGCTGGTCGAACTTCGCGATCTTCCCGAGGTGTCGCTCTACGGCCGGATTTCCTGACTCGATTGCGCCGGCCAGACTGCCGACGCGAAGGCTAGCGCCCACTTCCTCGAACGACGAGAGACTCTCGTCGAAAACACCATTGATGAAAACGAGCCGGTGCCAGTCGATCTGGCCAAAACCGAATCGCTCGAGATCACCAGGCTTGATGCCGACCGAATTCGCAGCGTCGCCTTTGCGCCGCGACGATTCACGCCGATCGGTGCTTTCTCTCTCCGACTCGAGAATCGCCAGACGGAAACTCCGCTCGGCGATGGGCGCTACGCTGGTGAAGTGCCAGTCTTCATTCTTGGTGGTGGGATAACCGAGCGCGTCGAACCGCGCCATGCCCTGCTCGCGGAGCCGCTGCAGCCAGCCTGGTCCGGGCTTCTGACGCTCGAAATCCTGACGATACACCTCGATCGAGCTCGGTGCACGCGTGCTGGTCGTCCTGCCGCTGGCCTTCGCGGCATCTCTCGCCACCAGATCGTTGGCGACAGCAATCTCCCGCACGTTTTCCCGCGTCGCGATGTCGCTCAAGCTGCACCCGCGCCGACGCCAGCCGAGTTCTGGATCCAGTCGTAGCCGTGTTCCTCGAGCTGCAGCGCGAGCTCCTTGCCGCCCGACTTCACGATCCGGCCGTTGGCGAGCACGTGGACGTAGTCGGGGATGATGTAGTTCAGCAGGCGCTGGTAGTGCGTCACGACGATCGTCGCGTTCTCGGGAGACCGGAGCTTGTTCACGCCCTCGGCAACGATCCGCAGTGCGTCGATGTCCAGACCCGAGTCAGTCTCGTCGAGGATTGCCAGCCGCGGCGACAGCACGGCCATCTGAAAGATCTCGTTGCGCTTCTTCTCGCCGCCGGAGAATCCCTGGTTCACCGAGCGACTGAGCATCGACTCGTCCATGTCCACCAGCTTCAACCTGTCCGCCACCAGGCCGAGGAACTCCAGCGGATCTACTTCTTCCTGGCCGTTCGCTTTGCGGATCTCGTTGTACGCCGAGCGGAGGAAATAGGCGTTGGACACGCCCGGTATCTCCACGGG
>JBKOVX010000008.1:0-7606 GCA_046724115.1 Gemmatimonadota bacterium
CCATTCGAGGTCGCGTAGTACTTCTTGAACATGTAGCCGCCGCTGATGACCGCGGCGCCGACCATCCACCAGTACGATTTCAGGAATCGCGACGCACCGATGACGATTCGGGTCGGTAGCGGCAGTGCGAGGCCCACCGACGAGAACATGTTTTCGAAAACAGGGATAACGAAGATGAGCAGGGTCACGACGGCGATCGCGGCGACGCTCATGATGACGGCCGGATAGATCATCGCGCCCTTCACCTTTCTCACCAGCGCGTCGTTCTTTTCCAGGAACGTCGCCAGACGCATGAGAATGGTGTCGAGAATACCGCCGGCTTCACCGGCGGCGACCATGTTCACGTACAGGTTGGTAAAGGCGCGCGGGTGCTTGGACAGCGCGTCGGCAACCGTGTTACCGGACTCGACGTCGAATACCACTTTCTTGGTCACTTCGGCGAGCGCCTTGTTGTCGGTCTGCTCGGCGAGGATGGTCAGGGCCTGTACCAACGGCAGACCCGAGTTGATCATCGTCGAGAACTGACGGGTGAAGATGACGACGTCGCGCGTCTTGATCGAACCGCGGCCAACTTTCTTGGTCGCGTCCTGATCGATCTTGACAACGCTGAGCCGCTGTTTTCTGAGCTGTGCAATGACGTCATCGCGCGAGGCTGCGTCGATCGTCGCGGTGCGCAGATCGCCGTTGAATGCTCTCGCCGTATAGGTAAACGTAGCCATTAACTAACCCTCTCCTAGCGTCTCACTGGGGAACCCGTCGCCGGCCGTCCTGTGGCCGGCTTGGTGGGTACGTGCTTGTCCGTTCCTTCACCTTCCGACGGCAGCTGTCCGATCATGCGCTGGAACTCCGTCGGATCTCCGCTCACGCGCAGGCACTCGTCCGCCGTCACCTCGCGAGCCATGTACAGCTGGTACAGCGCATCGTTCAACGTCTGCATGCCGAACTTCTTACCGGCCTGCATCGACGAGTAAATCTGATGAACCTTGTCGTCGCGGATGAGCGCACGAATGGCTGGTGTCACCACCAGAATTTCTGCCGCCATCACGCGTCCACGGCCAGTAGCCTTTGGTAATAGCGTCTGAGTGACGATTCCCTCCAGCACGAACGCCAGCTGGGCTCTCACCTGCGACTGCTGGTGCGACGGGAAGACGTCGATGATACGGTTGATTGCTTCGGCCGCCGAGTTGGTGTGCAGTGTGGCGAAGGCGAGGTGACCTGTTTCGGCGATCGTCAGCGTCGCGGCGATCGTCTCCAGGTCTCGCATTTCACCCACCAGGATGATGTCTGGGTCTTCACGCAGCGCGTACTTGAGGGCGTTGGCGAACGACTTGGTGTCGCTGCCGATCTCGCGCTGGTTGATGATGCAGCTCTGGTGCTTGTGAATGAACTCGATCGGGTCTTCGACGGTGATGATGTGTCCTTTGCGCTCGCGATTGATCTTGTCGATCATCGCGGCGAGAGTCGTCGACTTACCGGAACCAGTAGGGCCGGTTACGAGAACGAGACCACGCGGCTTCTCCGCCATCTTCGCGATCGAGCCAGGCAGTCCCAGCTGATCGAAGGTCTTGATGGCGAAAGGAATCTGTCTGACCACCATCGACACGCAGCCGCGCTGCTTGAAGACGTTGCCGCGGAAGCGGGCGAGATTCTGGATCCCGAACGAGAAGTCGAGCTCGTCCTCGAGCTCGAACCGCTTCTTCTGCTGCTCGGTTAACACCGAGTAAGCGATCTGCAGGGTGTCTTTCGGCGTGAGCTCGATGTCTACCGAGGAATTCGTGATGTCGCCATCGACGCGGAGCTTCGGCCGCTCGCCGGCAACGATGTGGAGGTCGGAGGCGTTACGTGAGACCATCTCCTCCAGCAGAGAGCGGAGGTTCATCCCTCCCTGCGGCTTCGGAGGTCCGGACGGTGTCGAGGTATCTATGAACGGTAAAGTCATCGGCTAATGTTGCGTGGGGTGAGCGTCGGCCGCTGTTTCGCGGACTACCTGGTCGAGCGTGGTGATGCCTTTGAGCACTTTGAGCCAGCCATCCATACGAAGGGTAAGCATCCCCTCCTCGATGGCAACTTTCTGGATTTCCGCGGCGCCCGCGCTTTGCATGATCAACTTTCTGAGGCGCGGAGTCATGTTCAGCACTTCATAGAGTCCCTGGCGGCCACGGAGGCCGGAACCTTCGCACTGCTCGCATCCCTTGCCACGGAAGACGGGGATGTCCTGCATTTTGGTGTCGAGCGTGATCTGGTCCATGAATGGCTTGGCAGCTTCTGTCGCCCGCGTTTTGGCATCGTTCAACGCCATGTCGGTGAAATGCATGTCGCGCAGCGTGACGCCATGGTCGACCTTCGCGGCGGCGATTTCTTCTTTCTCCATCTTGTACGCCTCCGCGCACTTGCTGCACACACGTCGGACAAGTCGTTGCGCCAACACGAGGTTGAGCGCGGATGCGACGTTGAACGGCTCGATACCCATGTCCATTAGACGAGTGACCGTCTCGGGCGCCGAGTTGGTGTGGAGGGTCGAGAGCACGAGGTGACCGGTAAGTGCGGCCTTGATGGCGATGCCACCGGTTTCCAGGTCTCGAATTTCTCCCAACATGATGATGTTGGGGTCCTGACGAAGGAAGGCCTTCAGCGCGGCGGCGAAGGTCATGCCAATCTCCGTCCTGACCAACACCTGATTGATACCGAAGAGGTTGTATTCGACCGGGTCCTCGGCCGTCATGATGTTGACGTCGATGTTGTTGATCTTGGAGAGCGCCGAATACAGCGTCGTCGTCTTACCGGAACCCGTCGGACCGGTGACGAGCACCATCCCGTAAGGATTGGAAATCGCTTCCATGAGCTCGCGCTCGGCGCGCGGCTCGATGCCGAACGTGCTCAGGTCGAGCGACAGGTTGCCCTTGTCGAGAATACGGAGCACCACCTTCTCGCCGAACAGTGTCGGCAGCGTCGAGACACGGAAGTCGATGACTTTGTTGCCTATTTTCAGCTTAATGCGCCCGTCCTGGGGGACGCGGCGCTCGGCGATGTTCAGGTTAGCCATGATCTTGAAGCGGGAGATGAGAGCCGGCCGCATCTTGATCGGCGGCTTCATGATCTCCTGCAACGCGCCGTCGATGCGGTATCGCACGCGGAGCTCCTTCTCGAAACACTCGAAGTGAATATCGGACGCGCCTTTTCTAAGCGCGTCCGTCATAATCGCGTTGATAAGCTTGACGACCGGCGCTTCGTCGACGAGCGCCTGGCCAGCCAGTTCGTTTTCGTTCTCGCTCTCGAGGATCTCGATATCGTCATCGTCATCGATCTCGGCAAGCAGATTCTCCATCTGCGCTTCGCCCGAGGAGTAGAACTTCTCGATCGCGTTGCGCAGGGTGAACTCGCCGGCGATGACCGGGAAGATGTCGAGACGCGTGATGAACTTGATGTCGTCGAGGACCGACATCGTCGCCGGATCCGACATCGCGATGGTGAGCGTGCGTCCATCGCGCTTGAGGGGCAATACGTTGTGCTTGAGCGCAAGCTCACCTGGAATGAGCTTGGCGATGCGCGAATCGACCTGGAACTTCGTAAGGTCGACGGCGGGCATCTTGTGCTGGCGCGCGAGCATCCTGGTGAGGTCGGTCTCCTTCACGAAACCGAGCTTGACCAGGTTGTAGCCAACGCGAGTGCCGTTGTGTCTCTGCTCCTGAAGAGCCTTGTTGAGCTGATCCTGGGTGATCAGCCCTTCTCTCAGAAGCAGATCGCCGATGCGCGGCGTTTTAGCGGCAGGAGCTGTCAAGGACGCATGTCCCTCCGGTGAGGCTTCCTGCGTGCTTTTGGCAGTTCGGAACGCCTGGATATGACTTCGTTGGTAGGACGCGGAACAAGCGAGAAGGTTACGCTAGAGTCGAGTTTTTCTACCATAGAGGGTCCGATCCCTTTTACGCGCAAAAGACCGTCCTTAGAGCCGAACGGACCGAACGAATCGCGGTCAGCTACAATCCTCCTCGCCAGCGCCGGCCCTACATGTCTAAGCGCCTCGATTTCCTTGATGGTGGCGACGTCAAGGTCGACGGGTCCAGTCGGTTTTGGAGGAGTCTTCTGGGGACGATCCCGTTTCGGTTTACGCAAACCCGATCGGCGCGCCGAATCGGCGGCTTTTATCTGCAGCTCGAGGGCGCTGCGCGCCTTTGAATCGCTGGGAGATCGGCTGTGGAAAACTCGGTACGCCCTGGTTGTGGCCCCCAGGACGAGGACGACGGTGAAAAAAAGGAGGGCTTTCCGTTCAGCGGGGGTCGGCATGATCCGACCCTACCGCGATGCCTCCGTACTACGTCACCGAAGCGGCACGACTCGGAGCGAACCGTTCCATCGAGGTGGTTAAAAGGAGCGTCGACAGCACCAGAACGCCGGCGACGACGAACGGAAAGCCCAGGCCGAGATGATCCATGGCGACGCCGGCCGCGAGTGGAAATACGACCCTGGAGATGCCCCCGAAAGTGTGCTGAACCCCCATGTAGAGACCGCGATGCCGTTTTGGGACGACTCTCGACAGCATCGCAGTGACGCACGGGAACACGAACGCGGTTCCGAGCGGCATCAAGGTAAGGGCGACGATAAGAGTTAGATAAGAGTGTACCGCAGCCACCAGGGCGAGTCCGAGAGCCAGCAATACCAGTCCGAGTCGGGTGAGACGCGCCTCCCCCAACCATTCGATCATGCGCCCGAGAATTCCCGCCCGGACGATGACACCCATTCCTCCGAGGTACATGACGAAGAATCCGACATTCGCTTCCGTGATCGGCAACCGGTTGGCCAGAATCAGTGGCAGGGTGGGCGCGGTTCCGTAAAACGCACCGATGGCGATGGCGTAGATCCAGATCAATCGCTGCGCTGGCTCCTTTGGACGGGTGATCACGCTCCAGATCGCACCGGAGCCGGTTTGGTGCACCACCTCGTGCTCGCTGGTGACGGGTGTGTCGTCTTTCGATTCGCGGAGGTAGATGCCGGCGAAGATGCTAACCAGCACGCAGAAGATTGCGGAGGCGATTCCGGGAGCGTGGTGTCCCCAGCGAATCAGGACCGAGCCAATCGCCGGTCCAACGACGGCGCCGAGGCTGGTTGCCGCGGACAGCCAACCCAGACTCTTTGCTCGATCGTTCGGATCACTGGCGTCGGCAACGTATGCCTGGACGACACCGATGGTGCCACCGCCAAATCCCTGCACGATGCGCGACAGGAGAAGGAGCCAGAGCGTGCTGGCGTAGGCGAAGATCACGTAGGCAACGGCGGAAACGATCAAGCCGGCGAGGAGCGCGGGACGCCGGCCGTAGTGATCCGAGAAGCGTCCCCAGATTGGCGCACTCGCGAGCTGGGCGATCGAGAAGGCGGCGATAAGAACGCCGACGATCGTCGCCGATGCGCCCATCTTCGTGGCGTAGAAAGGAAGCAGGGGAATGATCATCGCCAGGCCCAGCATGTCCACGAATGCCGTGATCATGAGGACCGTCAGCTTCCCTTTCATTGTTCTATTTTCGGGTCACCAGCGCCGTTGCAACGTCCCCGACCTTGGCGAGGGACTGCGCGGAAATCTTGTCCATCGTGTCCTGCGGCGTGTGGTGGGGAGGATAGGTGAGATCGATGACATCGATCACGGGAATGCCGGCGTTCAGCAGAGGGATGTGATCGTCTGTGATGAGTCCACCGCTTTCCTGAACAAAAATGTCTCCGTAGCCGAGATCGGCAGCCGTCTGCCAGACGCGAGACACTACCTCGGGCGCCTGCTGAAAGGAGTTCATCTCGTAAGGAATGCGGAGATCCTTGTCGCCGATCATGTCCCACAAAACACCGTACAACGGCTTGTAGCCAGGCGATGGCAGGTGCGTCGCGAAATACCTGGACCCGATCAAAACATCGAGTTCGGGCGGGCCGAACTGGCCGTAGTCCTCGCCGTCGGTGAAAAGGAGGTCGACGCCCACGTTCGGTGGGGTTCTTTTCAGAACATCGCCCAGGGCCACGAACATGCCGACCCCGGACGCGCCATCATTGGCGCCGGGAACGGGCATTTTTTTCTCGGCATCCGTCGCCGCCGACTCGGAGATTGGTCGCGAGTCCCAGTGAGTGATGTATAGAACGCGCTCGCTCAGGTTCGGACGGAAGCGCGCGACGATGTTGCGGAGTGGGAGCTTCCTGCCATCGGCAGTGGTGTAGGTGAAGCTCTGGACGACCACCGTATCGGCGCGAGCCCGCATCTGACGGATGATCCAGTCACCAGCCTTTTGCGCGGCCGGCGTTCCCGGAACACGCGGTCCAAAATCGACCTGGGCCTTCGCGTAGCTGTAGGCGGAGCTGCCGCTGAAGCCGGTCGACGTCGCGGCCGATCTCCTTTGCGCGGCGCTCCCTTCCTTTGCGTCGCCCTTGCAGCCCACGAGTAAGCACAAAGTCAACAAGACGAGCATCGATCTCACTTGAAATCCCCGGCGTAGAACTGCAAGAGCATCACTGCACTGATCACGGTCTGAGTAAAACGGCGGTTAAGGTTATGGTCGAAGCTCTCGACGCGCGAGATCACGAAGCTCGAAGAGAGATTCTCCGCGACATCTGTGTCGGCGCTCATGCTGAAGGCGCGACGTCCGTTATCGGTCAATCTGCTCTCTTCCGAAAACACATTCGGGTTGAAGACGAAGTTCTGGCCCTGGCTCCTCTGATAGCTGACGCGAGTCCTCAGGTCGCTCCGCGCGTTCCAGTCAGCGGGAAGCCTCCACGGCTTCGAGACATCGACGCTGAAGTCGGAATTGTTTCCGTTGCTGGTGAGGCCGGGCCTGGCGTCTAGTTGCTTCGAGAAGGAGTACCCCACAGTCGCCGCGAGGGGCCTTGCGCCGGCGAACACGATCGATCCGCTCAACGGATAGGTGCGGACGCGAATCTCGCCCCTGTCGTCGATGACGACACTGTCCTGGGGCTGAGTGCCGTTCAGCTGATGCGTCTCGAGCATGCGGGCATTGGCGCCCACGGTGGCGATGATCCGCTTGAGCGCCGCGGGTTGACCGGTCCATCGGAGCGCGATATCCGGGAAGATGGTCTGGGTGCCATCAACAACATCCTGGCCCTGCTCGAGGCGGCGGGTCCAGTTCCGGGTGTTAATGCGCTGATAGCGCGTCGCGATGTTGGCACCCAACGGAAGGTTCAACGACTCGTTGACCGAGAACTGCGTGACGAGTCCAACGCTGGTTGCCAGCTCGTCGCCGATCTCACGGAAAGTGTTGATGCCGCCAAGCCCGAACTGATAGGCGAGGGACGCCCCGGCGGCGCTGCCATCGTAAACGGACAACAGGCTGCGATTGAAGTTGATGTCGACCGGCTGCAGCACACCGAGCAAGCCGCGCAGAAAACCGGCGCTGTCAGTGTATAGCCTGACGGCTCGCGGCAGATCGAGTGTGAGGCCGGCAGTCGTCGTCTGCGAATTGCCGAGCCGCCGCGGAATCCTGAGGTCGCTGGTGCTGTCCGCGCGAGCGAAGCTCAGTGTGTTGGGATCGCGCAGCATGTTGTACGATGTTCCGAAATCGAGCCGCGGTCGGAACCACGCCGTGATCGGCGGCGAGATGTTGATGCCTGCCTGCATTGCGCG
>JBKOVX010000121.1:0-11621 GCA_046724115.1 Gemmatimonadota bacterium
AATCAGCACGTTGCCCAACAGCCGCCCAACAGAAGGGGACGCAAGTAGTCGGCAACTTGCGGACCTTCAAGCCTGCCAAAGGGACCCCTACTTCACTGGCGTATCAGGTGAACGCCTTAGATATTCATGGGAACAAATGTCCACTCTTTCCTATCCGGGAAAGAGGTGCGGAAAACTATTTGCTCCAATGCCAGTGAGCGCACTGTCCGAAAGCACGTTGCAAGAACTAAAGGCAGCTCTCGCGGAACAAATGAAACAGCTGAACGGTCCGACGCCGGAGCTGACAAGGCTCCTGAACAAAGTCGGTGCCGAAGCACGACAGAAAAACGTCAAGCCCGAAGAACTGATAGTTATTTTCAAGCAGTTGTGGAACTCTCTCGCTGAGTCCCTCCGTCCCCAAAATGCGGAACAGCAGGAACGCATGCGGCAGAATCTCGTGACGCTCTGCATCCAGGCTTATTACGCCGAGTAGCTAAAAGGGGATATTTTGCGGTCGCAGCCCACTCCGAGGGCGGCATATCTTTGGCGTTGAGTACGTGACGTGGCAACAGCGATCCCGCCCAAGGCTCCAACAACAATTCTGAGTCGCCTGTTTCGCCGGTCTCGAAACGGTTCCGGCGAAGAGCTTGTTGGTCCGATTCGTGGCGAAGTACTTGGTCTCGAGCGCCTGGGCGAGCGGGCGCGCGCGGTCGCGCGCGGACATCACCTGCTGCCCGCGCAGAAGCAACGCGGCGCCGGCCCACTGCTACTCCGACTCGAGGACACAAAGGGAGTTCTCGACCGCGTCTATCAGGAACTGAACGACGGCGCGGAGCGCGGTCTCGACATCAGTCCGGCGGGCGACTGGCTGCTGGACAACTTCTACATCGTCCAGGAGCACATTCGAGAGATCCGGACGAGTCTTCCGAAGAGCTACTACGAGGAGCTGCCAAAGCTCTCTACGGGCTCACTCGCCGGATACCCTCGCGCCTACGAAGTCGCCATCGAGTTGATCGCGCACACCGAAGGCCACCTCGATCTCGACAACATCACGCTGTTCGTGCGCGAGTATCAGACAGTCACCCCGCTTCGCATCGGCGAGCTGTGGGCGATTCCGACAATGCTCCGGCTCGGACTTGTCGAGAACATTCGCAGGATGGCGCTCCGAGTCGCGGCGCGGCTCCAGGAAGTCGAATCTGCCGATCGCGCGGCGGCAAAACTGCGCGAAGCCAGCGAGGAATCACAGCAGGCGCTGGCAGAGGCGCTGGCCGCGTTCGTCGACGATCATCCGCCGTTCACACCGACCTGGGTCGCGCGTTTTCTACAGCAGGTTCGATCGTACCAGACGAACTTCACGCCGCTGATCTGGCTCGAGCAGTGGATCGCAGAAGATGGGCCGAGCGCGGAAGAAGCCGCGACGAGATCCAATCGTCGTGTAGCGCTGACTCAAGTCACCGTCGCGAACAGCATCACAAGTCTCCGCACGATTTCGCGACTAGACTGGAAGGATTTCGTCGAATCACAGAGCGCAACGGAGCAACTGCTTCGTCAGGATCCGAGCGGTCAATACGCCTCGATGACTTTCGGCACCCGCGACCACTATCGCCACATCGTCGAGCACATCGCCAAGCGTGTCAAAAAACCGGAAGAGGAGATCGCGGGTGAAGTAGTCAGTCTGGCGAAGCTTGCTGATCCGAGCGACGTGCGTCACGCGCACGTCGGGTATTTCCTGGTCGACAAAGGTCGCCGGGTTCTCGAGAACAGAGTCGGCTACACGCCTCCGCCCGGAGAATGGATCTATCGCTGGACGCAGCGGCATCCGAATACGCTGTACTTCGGCGGGATCACTGTGTTCACGTTGCTGGCGCTGGCCGTAATTCTCGAGGTCATCGAAGGCGCCCCTCCGATGACGCGAGTGATCATCGCGTTGATCTCTTTGATTCCCGCGAGCGAGATCGGCATCAGCGTCATCAATCAGCTCATCACGATGCTGATGCCACCGCGACTCCTGTCCAAGCTGGAGCTGCGCGACGATGGCATCCCCGAAGATTACATGACGGCGGTGGTCGTGCCCACGCTCCTCGGCAGCGTGCGCGGGGTTGAGGAAGCGCTCGAGCATCTAGAAGTGCAGTACCTGGCCAATCGCGATCCGAATTTGCAGTTCGCGATTCTGAGCGATTTCACCGATTCCCCGACCGAGCACAGAGAAGGTGACGAAGAGATTCTTGCTGCGGCGTCGTCGGGCATCAAAGCGCTGAACGCCAGGTACAGAAACGCGGCCGAGGACGTGTTTTTTCTCTTCCACCGCCCTCGCCTGTGGAATCCGAAGCAGAACGTGTGGATGGGCTGGGAGAGGAAGCGCGGCAAGCTTGCCCAATTCAACAAGTTCCTCCGCGGGGGAGCGCAGGATGCATTCACGACGATCATCGGCGACACGAGCCGGCTCAGTTTCGTTCGCTATGTAATCACGCTCGATTCGGACACGGTGCTGCCGCGTGATGCGGCGCAGCTGCTGGTGGGCACGATCGCACATCCGTTGAACCGCGCGCACTACGACGAGCAAGTCGGGCGTGTCACCGAGGGCTACGGCATCGTCCAGCCGAGGGTCGGCGTATCGCTGACCAGCGCTCACCGGTCGTTCTTCGCGTCGATCCACTCTGGGCACCCCGGCGTCGATCCGTACACGACGGCGGTCTCGGATGTCTACCAGGATCTTTACGGCGAAGGAAGCTTCACCGGGAAAGGCATCTACGACGTCGATGCCTTCGAGGAAGCGACGCACGGAAGGTTCCCCGAGAACACGCTCCTCAGTCACGACCTGATCGAAGGAAACTGGACGCGCGCGGGATTGGCCACCGACATCGAAGTCTACGACGACTATCCAGCGCGGTACCTGACGTTCACGCGCCGTAAGCACCGGTGGATTCGCGGCGACTGGCAGCTACTCGGTTGGCTGAAGCCGACGGTTCCGGGTCCCGATGGGCCGATGCAGAACCGGCTGTCGGCGATCTCGCGGTGGAAAATTCTCGACAACCTGCGGCGAAGCCTGGTCGAGATCTTCCAGCTGGGAATGCTGCTGACGGGATGGGCACTGCTTCCGGGACTGACACTGCAGTGGGACGGAATCATCCTGCTGACAGTCGCATTCCCGTGGCTGTTTTCGCTCACCATCTCGCTGATGCGGCCGCCCCGGGATCAATCGTGGCTCGCGTACTACATGGCGGTCGGTCGCGACGCCATCACCAATGCGCAGCAATTCACGCTGGCGGTCGTGTTTCTACCGCATCAAGCGGTCGTCTCGGCCGACGCCATCATCCGCACTCTCTACCGACTGTTCATCAGCCACAGGAATCTTCTGGAGTGGCAGACGGCCTCGCAGGTGGAGCGCGCGCACGGGGTCGGATCGCAGCTGGAAACGTGGCGGAAGATGTGGCCCGTAACCGCACTATGCCTCGTGCTCGGCGTTCTGGTTGGACTGCACGTGACGATCGGCCCCGGTGCGAGCTCGAACGAGCGATTCCTGTTCGTCATGGGCACACTGCCGCTGGTTCTGATATGGCTGGCGAGTCCGAGCATCGCGTTCGCGTTGAGCAGTCCGGCGATTCTCGGTGAGATCCATCTGACGGACACGGAGCGTCAGGCAGCGCTTCGCTATGCCAAGCTGCACTGGACGTACTTCGAGAAATTCGTGACGGAGGAGACGCATTGGCTGGCTCCGGACAACTTCCAGGAAGATCCGGAGCCGACGCTTGCCCTACGGACTTCGCCGACCAACATCGGGCTCCAGCTTCTCTCGACCGTAAGCGCGGTGGATCTCGGGTTCATCACGCGCTCGGACATGATCGATCGGGTCGAGAAAGTATTCCGTTCGCTGGAGAGAATGCGCCGTTTCCACGGCCACTTCTTCAACTGGTACGATCTGAACGAGCTGCGCGTCCTCGAGCCCGGATACGTATCGACTGTCGACAGCGGAAACTTCGCCGGACATCTGATCGCGCTGAAGCAGGCGTGCTACGAGATGATGAAGGAGAAGTCCTGCACCGAGCAGGACGTAAAGCGTCTGCGCGCAATCGCGGAGCGCGCTCATGCCTACGCGACGGAGATGGACTTCCGTTTCCTGTACGACGAGAAGCGGAAGCTCTTCACCATCGGCTATCACATCGGCAGCAATCTCGTCGACAACTCGTACTACGATCTTCTCGCATCGGAGTCGCGACTGGCGTCGTTCATGGCGATCGCCAAGGACGATGTCTCAGTCGACCACTGGTTCAGGCTTGGTCGATCCCTTACGGCAACAGCGGGAACACGAACGCTGCTCTCATGGAGCGGGAGCATGTTCGAGTACCTGATGCCGGCGCTGGTGATGCAGACTTTTCCATTCACGCTGCTCGACCAGACCCACAAAGGGAGCGTCCGACGCCAGATCGCTTACGGCGCGGAGCGCGGAGTTCCGTGGGGAGTTTCTGAGTCCGCCTATGCCGTGCGTGACAGACTCCACACCTATCAGTATCGCGGCTTCGGGGTTCCCGATCTCGCGCTGAAGCGGGGGTTGAGCAAGGAGCTGGTCGTCGCGCCGTACGCGACGGTGCTGGCAATGCTGGTCGAGCCGCGTCAGTCGCTGAAGAATCTGGCGACGCTCGAGGCGGAAGGCGCGCTCGGGCCTTACGGATTCCGCGACGCGCTGGACTACACACGACCAGCGCCGGGATCGCGGAAGACAGTGGTCGCCACGTTCATGGCGCACCACATCGGGATGAGCATCGTCGCGCTGACAAACGCCCTCAACAGGCAGATCTGGCCGCGCCGCTTCCACATGGATCCGCTGGTCCGCTCGGCGGAGCTGGTGCTGCAGGAGAGAATTCCGCGGCGGCTCACGATGCAGGACGTGCAGGGCGACGCGGCGGCGCGTGTGCCGAGCGAGACGGAGAAGCCGGCGGTGCGCGAGATCGAGACGCCGCATACCCCGCAGCCAGTCGTCGGCATTCTCGGCAATGTGCCCTACACCACGCTGATCACGAACGCCGGCGGCGGATTCAGTCGCTTCGGCAGCCTTGCCGTGACGCGCTGGCGTCATGACAGCACGCGCGACAACTATGGCCAATGGTGCTACGTGAAGGACATGAGCACCGGCCACGTCTGGTCGGCGGCGCATCAGCCATCGGGAACGGAACCGCAGTGGTATCGGGTGCTGTTTGCCAGCGACCGAATCACGTTCATCCGGCGCGATGGAGACGTCGATACGGTGACGGAGATCGCGGTCGCGTCCGATGACGCGGCTGAAGTGCGGCGTGTCATCCTGACGAACCGGTCGCTGCAGCCCAAGGAAATCGAGCTCACGAGTTATTCGGAGATCGTGCTGGCTCCGCTCGACGCGGATCGCACGCATCCGGCGTTTGGCAACCTGTTCGTGCAGACGGAGTTTCACGAGGCAAAAGCGGCGATTCTGGCTACTCGCCGGCCGCGCTCCTCGACCGAAGCCGCGATCTGGTGCGCGCACGTCGTCGCGTACGGCGCCGAAGCGGATGGAAATGTCACGTGTGAGACCGATCGGGCAAGGTTCATCGGCCGTGGACGATCGGTGCGAAACGCGGAAGCACTCGATGAAGGAGCGGAGCTCAGTGGGACCGTCGGCGCAGTACTGGATCCGATTTTCTCGCTGCGGGTGAAGGTACGAATTCCGCCGGGCGGATCAGCGCACGTTGCTTTCACGACATTCGTGACCGATCAGAAGGAACGCGCCATCGAGCTCGCCGATCTTTATCACGATCCGTACAGCGCGCGGCGCGCCCTCGACCTGTCGTGGGCGCAGGCACAAGCGGAGCTGCGCGATCTGGGGATCGCGCCCGCTGACGCGGCGTTGTATCAGGATCTCGCCGGCCATCTGATCTATCCGCATCCGGGATTCCGGCCGGCACAAAGCGCCGTCGAAGAGAACCGGCTCGGACAGCAGGCACTCTGGTCGCTCGGAATCTCGGGCGACTGGCCAATTCTTCTGGCGACGATCGACAGTCAGGTGGGGATGCCGAGTGTGCGACAGCTGCTCCGGACCCACCACTACTGGCGTCTGAAGGGAATCACCTGCGACCTGGTGATCCTCAACACGCATCCATTCACGTACATGCAGGAGCTGAGCGACGAGCTGCTGGCAACGGCAATGGCATCGAGCGAGGCGGGCCTGCTCGATCGTCCGGGCGGCGTCTTCATTCGGCGCGGTGACATACTGAAGCCAGAAGAGATCACTCTGCTCAAGGCGATGGCGAGAGTGCAGGTGAACTGCGATGGGCTCGGCCTAGGAAATTTCCTGGAATTCCCGGGAGTCGAAGACAGATATCCACCCAAGCTGGACATCATGAATCGCGACATCGTGCCTCTCGGCACGGTGCCGATTCACGCAGAGACCGCGGATCCTGGAACTGGCCTCCAGTGCTTCAACGGACTGGGTGGCTTCAATGCAGAGGGTGAATACGAGATTCACCTGAACGGAAGTGATCTGCCACCAGCACCGTGGATCAACGTGGTCGGCAACCCGGCTGCGGGTTTCATCGTCAGCGAAGGCGGAAGCGGCACGACGTGGGCGGGCAACAGCTTCTTCTACCGCATCACGCCGTGGCACAATGATCCGGTGCGTGATCCGTCGAGCGACTGCGTTTTTCTCCGCGACGATTCGACGGGTGATCTGTGGACGCCGACACCACTCCCCATTCACCAGCCGACTCCGTACAGGGTGCGTCATGGCGCGGGCTACTCTGTATTCGATCACGCGCACCAGGGGCTGGCGACGTCGCTACGGATCGGTGTTGACCAGAACGATCCGGTAAAGATCAGCATGCTGACGCTGCGCAACGATTCGAAAGCGCGGAAGAAGCTGACGCTGACCTGGTATCTCGAGTGGGTGCTCGGCGTCACCCGTGAGCTGACGCAGTATCAGATCCGTACCAGCTTCGACGAGCCGACGCAGTCGATGTTCGCGCGGAACTACTTCGATGCGCAGTTCGCCGAGACGGTTGCGTTTGCTTCGATCAGCGAGCGAGTTGCCTACTATACCGCTGATCGGCGCGAATTTCTGGGCCGCAACGGAACGATATCGAGTCCGGCGGCGCTGGAGCGCGCCGGACTATCCGGCGCCATCGGTGCGACGATAGATCCCTGCTGCGCTCTCCAGGTGAGCGTGACGCTCGAGGCGGGGGAATCGCGCGACATCGTGATGCTACTCGGCGCCGCCGAGAGCGAGGAGGCCGTTCGCTCAATCATCGAGCGTCACCGCCCTGTGACGGCGGCAAAGGAGGCGGTCGACTCGAACGTCGAGCGATGGAAGAAGCGGCTCGACACAGTGAAAGTGAAGACGCCGGATCAGACCTTCGACCTGATGGTAAACCGGTGGTCGCTCTATCAGGCGCTTTCCTGTCGGATGTGGGCACGGTCGGCGCTCTATCAGTCGAGTGGCGCCTTCGGGTTCCGCGACCAGCTGCAGGATGCGATGGCGTTCGTCTATGCCGACCCTGATGTGGCGCGGGAGCACATCATTCGTTCGGCATCGAGGCAGTTCGTCGAGGGAGACGTACAGCACTGGTGGCATCCGCAGAGCGGGCGGGGGGTGAGGACGAAGTTCTCAGACGATCTTGTCTGGCTGCCTTACGTGATCGATCACTACGTCAACGTGTCGTGCGATCGTGGAATTCTCGATGTCGAAGTTCCGTATCTGACGATGAGGGAGCTCAATCCGGACGAGCACGAGATCT
The DNA here is from genome assembly GCA_046724115.1 of Gemmatimonadota bacterium. Lineage (GTDB taxonomy): Bacteria > Gemmatimonadota > Gemmatimonadetes > Gemmatimonadales > Gemmatimonadaceae > UBA4720. The sequence continues at coordinate 7,719 of JBKOVX010000121.1, forward strand.
ACGATCTGCCCAAAGAGTCAGACCAGAAAGGGACCATCTACGATCACTGTCTCCGCGCATTGCGGCGGGCGAGTACAAAGGGCGGTCACGGACTGCCGTTGATCGGAAGCGGCGACTGGAACGATGGAATGAATCGAGTCGGAATCGAAGGGAAGGGCGAAAGCGTGTGGCTCGCCTGGTTCCTGATCTCGACTCTGCGGAAGTTTGCGGTGCACGCGGGACTGCGCGACGATTCGCAGGTGCGGGACGAGCTGCTGGCAAAAGCAGACGCCTATGCCGAGGCGATCGAGGTATCGGCGTGGGATGGCGAGTGGTATCGCCGCGCCTACTTCGACGACGGCTCGCCACTCGGATCGAGGACGAGCGACGAATGCAAGATCGATTCTATCGCACAGAGCTGGAGCGTCATCTCGGGAGCGGGTCGCCCGGACCGCACCCGGATGGCAATGCAATCGCTCAACAAGTACCTCGTGCGAGAAGACGCACGGCTGATCATGCTGCTGACTCCGCCGTTCGACAAAACGACGCACGATCCCGGTTACATCCAGGGATATCTCCCGGGAGTGCGCGAGAACGGAGCGCAATACACTCACGCCGCGTTGTGGGCGGTGCTGGCGACGGCGATGCAAGGCGATGGAAACCGGGCGTTCGAGCTATTCCAGATGCTGAACCCGATCACGCACGCGAACGACGCGAAAGCGGTCGAAGTGTACAAGGTCGAGCCCTATGTGGTCGCGGCGGACGTATACACCGCCAAGGGCCACCTTGGACGCGGCGGGTGGACGTGGTACACTGGCTCAGCGAGCTGGATGTACCGAACCGCGCTGGAGGCGATACTCGGATTCCAGCAGCGGGGAGAGAAACTGTTCATCAAGCCGTGCATCCCCGACAAGTGGAAGGGATTCACGATCGAATATCGTTTCAGATCGTCGACCTATGAGATCACCGTCGAGAATCGCGACGGTGTTCAGCATGGAGCGGTCGAACTGACCGTGGATGGAAGGACGGTCGAAGAGGCAATCGACCTCCTCGACGATGGCAAGGTTCACCGCGTTACTGCTGCGATTCGTTCGGCTCCTTCTGCCGTTGCCGAGAAACAGGAGAAAGCCCGACTATAGCGGGGCCATTGACGACGCTGCCATAGGGATCGAACCGTGAGCCGTGACACGGGCAGTCCCAGGTTCTCTCGGTGTCGTTCCAGTGCACGATACAATACAGATGGGGGCAGATCGCCGAACACTGGTGGATGTTCCCCCGCTCATCACGGTACACGGCAATCTTTCCGCGACCCCGTCCGATTACGCCTCCTTCGCCCGGCTTGATGGTGGCGATGTCGTCGAGCTCGCCTTTGGTGAAGTAATCCTTGAGCTGCTCGGCGACGTTTACGTTTTCCTTGACGTACTCGGGCGTCGCCTTGAGCCTGACGCGCGACGGATCGTAGAGCTTGGCCCACTGGTGCTTGCGTCCCTGGACCAGCTCGTTGAGGATGATGCCGGCAATGGTGCCGTGAGTCATTCCGTTTCCGGAATCTCCGGTTGCAATCCAGATGTGCTGATCGGCGCCAGGATTCTTTCCGATGTACGCCATGTAGTCCACGGGCTCGATGATCTGGCCCGACCAGCGATAGTCGATCTGCTCCACCATTGGGAACCGCTCGCGAGTCCACTGCTCGAGGCGTACGAATCGCTCTTCGGTGTCCTGCGCCTGGCCAGTCTTGTGATCTTCGCCGCCGACGATGAGCATCTCGTAATCGAGCTCGTGCCCGGTGTTGTCTTCGCCGGCCTCGACGCGGATGTAATGGTAGGGATCGGGCGTGTCCCAATAGAGGCCATGCGGCACTGCACCTTTTGGAACTCGCCCAGCGATAACGTAGGTGCGATAGGCAGCTTGCTTGCTGTGGATGATGAGCCAGTCGTTCACCGGAACGTTGGTGCAGACGACGATGTTGTCGGCGCTGATGACGTGGCCGCCGGTGGTCGTGATCTTACCGGGCTCGCCGTCTTCGATTTTCTCGGCGTGCACGCCGGTGTAAATGCGTCCGCCATCGCGGAGGATCGCGCGCGCGAGCCCCTTCAGATACTTCAGTGGGTGGAAGGTTGCCTGGCGCGGAAACCGAAGGGCCGGTCCACTGTCCCAGAACGAGAAAGGGATTCGATCGACGAGCTGCGTATCGGTGAGGCCCGCGCGATGTGTGGCGTCGAGCTCGTGCTCGAGGTCTTTGCGCGTTTCCTTGCCACCGAGAAAGAGGTACCCCTCGACTCGCTCGAACTCGCAATCGATGTCTTCCATCGAGGCAATGCTTTCGATGCGATGAATTGCTGACATGTGGCTTTCGGCGGCGATGCGGGCGCCTTCGAGGCCGTGGAGTCTTTCAATGTTGTAGTACCGATCATCGAGAGCAGCGGTCAGGTGCGCGGTCGTACGGCTCGTTTCACCACCACCAATTGGCCCGTCGTCGATGACGACGACCGCGCGACCGGCACGAGCCAGCAGGTATGCTGTGGTCAAGCCGGCAATTCCGGCTCCCACCACGCAGACGTTGGTGCGAAGATCCTGGGTAAGGGGCTGGAACTGTGGCACTTCGGTAGTGCCCATCCAGACGGAGGTCGTGTGACCTGAGTCGCTATGCATTCAATTCTCTTGCGGTGTGGTGCGAGTCGTGCTGGCCGGAGGGAGGGATTGGCGCATAGGACATGCCAGTTGCATATCCATAAACAGCGTCAGCATTTCCTGAAACGTCCCTGGAGATGATCATGAGTAAGCATTCCACGCACACATGGATCGTCGACGTGATCGAGGATGGATCGGCGTCGATCGAAGTCGATGGGCATACAGTTACGCCGATACCCGAGTGGCTATTGCCGGAGGGCGTGCAAGAAGGAGACATACTCGCGGTTACCCATGATCGCGGCGCCGGTCGATCATCTCTCGTTATCGAGGCAGACTCGGATGCGAAACGAAGGGCCATGGATAAATCGGCGAAGCAGGTTTCGCGGAAGTCGAAATCGGATCGCGGTGGGGATATCCAGTTGTAGGCTGCGGACTGCGAACTAACTGCTGCGGACTGCGAACTACGTGCTAAAGAGCGCAGTCCAGCTGGTTGGAATGCCGATCACTGGGGGCGTTGAGATTGGTCCCGGGGCGGGAAGGGACAATCGTGTAACCGCCGTTTGGTATTCCGGGTGATCTGATGGTGATCGTTCCGTTCTGGTCGGTGCGATACCATGGAGTGCCGGCACTTCCGTAAATCTGTTTGGCCTGGGTGTGCATGTGGCCGTACTCGTTGCGCGCTCCCACCGAGACGGCGACCCATTGTGGGTGAATGATCGATAGATAGCGCGCCGTCACGCCGTTGCAGCTTCCGTGGTGATCGGCCTTGAGCACGCTGACATTCATTCCGGGATTACGATCGTACCTCGCGAGCTCGAACCAGTTGATCTCCTCGTGTTCGGCGTCACCGGCGAGCCACATCGTGAATGAGGTCGAGTCAGGACCAACAAGCTTCACGACAGCCGAGCGATTGTTGGGACCAGTCCCGTTTGGCTCCGGCGCGAGAACGTGCAGCTTTGCGCCACCAGTCATAGTGATCGTGCAGATCGGCTGCCCATTCGAGCAAGGGTCATCGGTGTCGCGGTAGATCAGACTGTCGCGATCCATGCGCGACAGGATGGAATCGCGAAGATGCGCCAGCGTTACAGCAGTGGCGGGATCCTTGTTCTCGAAGAAGTAGCGAACGTGGATGTGGCGTCGAGTCTCGAACAACGCTCTCAGACCGCTGTAGTGGTCGAGATGCTGGTGGGTGAGGATGACGAGGTCAATCGTGGAGTTATTCAGGCGAAGCGAATCCAGATAACGACCGAACACGGCGCTATCGGGACCGCCGTCTATTATCACCCTGCTCGC
>JBKOVX010000220.1:0-2705 GCA_046724115.1 Gemmatimonadota bacterium
CCTCTCCAGCGGCTGCGGGTACGGGAAGAGGAGCGAGTCGAGCACTACACCCGCGAAGATTCCGCGGGTGAAGGACGATTTCTGTTCAGCCGCCGTTGAAAGGTCGGAAGGAGAGGGTGCGGTGGAAGTCATTATCCGGTAACCGGTATTGCGTCGCGCTGCTTCAGCCACCGCCAATGGACGACGAACAGTACTGCGGCGAGCACCATGAGCAGGCCGTTTCCAACCAGCGAGCGCGTAGCGCGGAACTTCGCATTTCCGATCGCTTCCTCGCGCTCGGCCTCGTACATCTTTCGCATATCGGCGTCAGAAAGCGTATCCGCCGTCGCTGTGGTTTGAGTCTGGGTGGCCGGCATCGGGACGGTGCCGCGGGGGCCGGGCTCTCGACGGACCGACATCTTGTATACCTCGAAATTAGTGAGCGGCCGACCCATGCGCGCGCCCTCGGCACGAATCGGGTCGCTGAGGTCGATCAGCGCGTCCACAATCCCTTTGATCGACACGAGCATCACGATCACGGTGATGAAGCAGACCGCGTAGCCGTAGACCTGCGCGATGCGATTGTTGATTCGATCCATTGGCTCTCCGTTAGGCGGCGGCCGTCGCTCCAGCCCTCGACGCGTTCTCCAATTGCTCTGCCAGCGCGTCAGGATCCGTCACCGGTTTGTCGCAGGCGTAACCCCGACAGACGTACGCAGTTGGCTGATCGTCGATCAGCGGCCGTTCGTCGAGCAACTTCACCACGTGACTCTCCCCCGCGACGCCGCCTGCGAGTACGAGAGAGGGAACGTACTGCGCCGCCACCGCGCGCTCCAGAGCACGGAATTCAGCGCTTTGGATCGCGCCCAGCAGCGCCACCTCAATAGCGCCGTATAGCTCCATGTCGGCGGAACCCAGGAGGTGCCCGAACGCGGTGGGAAAACGCAGCATCGGCTCGGCGAGTGATTCCAGAGTGAACACCGCTCGACGCCGGTATTCGCTGTCGTGCTGCAGCTCCGCCAATTGGAGCAGCAGATCGACCGCCAGCGACGTTCCCGATGGCGTAGCGTTGTCGGTCACATCGCGCGGACGGGTGATCAACTGCTCGGCGTCCCGCGCGGTGTCGAAGAACGCGCCGACCTCGTCGTCCCAGAACCACTCGATCATGGCGTCGGCGATCCGGCGCGCCCGCTCAACCCATCGTTCGTCGAAGGTAAGCTCGTAAACGGCGAGGAATCCGAGCGCTACCGCTGCATGGTCGTCGAGGAATCCGCTAATTCGCGTCACGCCTTCCTTGTGCGAGCGCATCACTCTGCCGTCGCGGACCATTTCGCGCGAAAGGAACTCGGCGTTCCTGATTGCAATCCTGGCGAAATCCTTGCGATCGAATACGCGCGCGGCTGTGGCGACGCCGCGCAGCATCAGCCCGTTCCAGGCGGCAAGAATCTTCTCGTCGCGCGCGGGCCAGACGCGATGCGAACGGGCCTCGAGCAGGATCCGCCGCGCTCGGCCGAGAATGAGCTCGAGCGTGTCCGGATCGACGCCGGTCCGACTGGCAGCTGCCGCGGGATCCATCGGCACATAGAGGATACTCTTGCCCTCGAAGTTGCCGCCCCGAACCACGCCGTAGTAGGTCTTGAAGACACGCGAGTCGGCGCCGAGCAGAGAGTCGAGCTCGTCTTCACTCCAGACGTAGAATTTCCCTTCGTGGCCTTCGCTGTCGGCGTCGAGGGACGAGTAGAATCCACCTTCCGGAGCGGTCATCTCTCGATCGATCCACTCCACGGTCTCGATAGTGACGCGCTTCACCTCTTCGTCCCTGGTTGCCTGCCAGAGATGGGCACCGAGGCGGGTGAGCAACGCGTTGTCGTACAGCATCTTCTCGAAGTGCGGGACCAGCCAGCTAGCATCAACCGAGTAGCGCGCAAACCCGCCCCCGACCTGATCGTAAATTCCGCCGCGCGCCATCTTACGGAACGAGTTGACGACGATCTCGAGCGCCTCGGCGCTTCCCGTCCGCTTCCAGTGACGCAGCAGAAAATCGAGCACCATCGTCGCCGGGAATTTGGGCGCCGCGCCAAAGCCGCCGTTGGTCGCGTCGTAGCGCTGAGTGAGCGTTCGATACGCCATCTCCAACGTCTGCGGCGACAGCGCCCCACCAGGGCGCGCGGCGGCGATGTTGCTGTCGTAGATCTGTCGCAACTGCTTCGCGCTCTCGGCGACACCTTCGTGTCGCTGGGCGTACGCATCACTCACCGCCTGTAGCACTTTCTGGAAGGACGGGATGCCGTGCCGATCCTCGGGCGGGAAATAAGTCCCGCCGTAGAAGGGACTGCCATCGGGGAGGAGAAACATCGTCATCGGCCAGCCGCCGTGTCCGCTCATCGCCTGCACGGCCTGCATGTAGATGCCATCCAGGTCAGGGCGCTCTTCGCGATCGACCTTGATGTTCACGAACTTCTCGTTCATGAGACGCGCGGTCTCGTCGTCCTCGAACGATTCGTGCGCCATCACGTGGCACCAATGGCAGGCGGCGTAGCCGATGCTGAGAAGGATCGGCTTGTCCTCGCGTTTCGCTTTCTCCAGGGCCTCCGGTCCCCACGGAAACCAGTCAACTGGATTCGAGGCGTGCTGCAGCAGGTATGGACTGGTTTCCTGGGCGAGTCGATTAGCCATGATTGAAAATACTAACGGATTGCGCCGCCGTGATTTGCTACGTCATCTGA
>JBKOVX010000252.1:0-3181 GCA_046724115.1 Gemmatimonadota bacterium
GGCGGCCGATCGCTCGAGTCTGTCGAGGTCCCGCGCCAACGTCTGCTTCCGCGGACCGACTGCCCGCATGTATCGACTGCGGAGGGCCGCCAGCTTGCGGCCGGTGCGAGCGCTGCCACGATCGTCGAACGCGCCGCCGGCAAGCGAATCACCGACTCGAATGTGTCGATCGAGGTTAGGCAGCGGGGTAATGCGCATCGGGTCGACTTCGTCGCTCTCGATCACAATCGAGAGCCAGAGTCGCAGCTCACAGAGCCAAACCGCCATCGGATTCAGATCGACGCCGAAGATCGACGTCGTCAGCACCCGGCGACGAATCTCGGCGACAGAGCCGGGCTCACCGTGCTCGCGGCGAAGCACGGCCAGGCGTTCGAGGGCGTGGACGAGGAACGCGCCGGATCCGCACGCGGGATCGAGCACCTTGATGCGTTGGAGTGACTCCAGCGAATCTCCAGCGGGGTGCTCCGACAGCAGAGAATCGAGCGCATGACCGGTTAAACCCTCCACGAGATCCTGAGGCGTGTAGAAAGCGCCGCTGCGCTTGCGATCGGAGGCTCCCATCAACGCTTCGAATGCCTTGCCGAGTATTTCAGGATCGATCGACGCTTCGGACCATTCGACCGAGTCTTCGCGTCCGCTGAAGCGGTAGTGGGAGAAGAGGGAAGCGAACGCGTTCCCGAAACAGGCATCAGAGAACGCGCTCGCGCGCCTCTGTTTTTCGAGGTGAGATCGCGCGAAGAGGCCGCCGTTGAGAAACGGAATCCGCCCAAAATCCTTCGCGCGCGGTGAGCGGGCCCGAACTCTCGTGTTGAGCGTTCCGAAGAAGAGCGGCTCGAGAATTCGCTTCTGATAACGGCCACCCCTTTCCATGCAGCGCGAGTAGCCGGTGGTGAGGAAGGAGAAGTCGCCGTTCAGCCAGCCCTTCGTCTCGAGAAAAGAGAGAAAGATGAGCCGGGACACATACAGCAACGCGAGCTCGCGTCTTTCCGTGCGTTCTACGTTGCCGCTGAGCGACGCGGCTAGATCATTGACGGTTTTCTCGAGGGCGCGAAAGAACCGGTTGGTGATTGCCTCGCGTCCCAGCACGTCGAGCCACCGTGCGTGCGTGAGGAGATCCGACGCGTCTCGCACCGCCGCCAGAGTGCAAAGCGTCTCGGCATCGCTCTGTACGACGCGGTCGCGCTGGAGGAAGAGCGAGACGACTCGAACGCGATTGTTGGTCGAGTGCCAGCAAACAATGGCCAGGTCAGAATTGGACTCACGGATCGCGACTACCAGCCAAAGCAGCTGCGACGCGTGCATGGCGAGTGCGTTGGCAACCCGAGTCAGCGTCTCGCGCGGCTCGGCTACGCTATCGAGCTCGATCGCGAGCCCACGGAGGGCGCCGGTGCCTCGCGTTATTCGCGCTGCGCGAATGGCTGCCGGAAGATCGAGTGCCGAGATTGCGGTTCGGTCTAGCTCAAGCGGGGTCTCACGGAACCCGAGCTCATTTAGGATTTCAGCGGCGCCATCAAGCGAGGTTGCACCTCGAAGGAGAGCCGCGGCGCGCTCGAGGGTCTGCACCCGCCGAGGCTAGTCAGCGGACGCCTCGAGTGATGCATCGTTTGGTGGCTATTCAGCCCGAATTTCCGCTAGTGCCTCAATCGAGCGTTGAGGCTATCGGCGAGGTGCCTGGCGTGAGTGTTCGTCGAATCGAGCTGTGTCGCGCGGAGATAGGCGTCGCGGGCCGCTGTCGGATGCCCGTCGGCGAGATACGCATCGCCCATGCTGTCGTAGACATTCGGCGACGCTGGGTAAGCCATGATATTTTCGCGAAATGCGCGGATCGCATCCTTGAATCGCGCCTGGTTGATCAGTGAGTAGCCGAGGTCGTTGAGCAATTTCTCGGGAGTCGCCGCGGGGTTCGCTTCCTGAAGCCGGTGGTACTCGGCCATCGCCGCATCGATTCCGCCAGTGCGGAGCTTGCGCGCCAGGGAGACGCGAGCCAATGCGGACGGCGCGTTATACCTCTCATAATCGAGGAGAGCGAGTCCGGGGTGTGAGCCGGGAATGACACTCGCCATTTCGCGGACGATGCTCAGACCGTTGGCGCTGTTGGCGAAGTAGACGAGACCGCACTGCCGCTCGACATTCAGCAGCGTGAAAGCGGTGAAGCCGGAGTCGGAGTTGTCGCCGTGGTGCGCCAGGGCTTTGCCGGTCGAATCAGTTTCGATCGCCCAGCCCAGTCCCCAGCTCACGCCTGGCGCGACATCGACAACAGGGGTCTGCATCAATCGCCATGTCTCCGGCTTGAGTCCGGTTCCCTGCGCAATCGCCTCGAGAAAATGAGCATAATCGTCGGCTGTCGTCTGCAGGCTCGACGGTGCACGCGCGACGCGAGGTTGGGAACGTCGGCGAGCATCGCCAAATCGTCCGCTGCCCACTGCGTCGTCATCGTCGAAGCGAGTCTCCCAGACGAAGCTGCTGCGCGTCATGCCGAGTGTCTCGAACACCAGCGTCTTCATCGACTGCGCGAGGGGCTGGTTGGTGATCGCTTCAATTGCTTTGCCGAGGAAAACGAAACCCTCTCCCGAGTACTGGAAGCGCGTCCCCGGCGCGAAGGAAAAACGGAGTGAGTCTGACCCGACGCGCTCGTTTTGCTGGCCGGTTGTGTGGGCAAGAACCATCTTCGCGGTGACGAGCTGTCCGCGCGGATCCGCGCCGAGGTCGGGATAGCGCGTGTAGCTGACGAGCGGTCGATCGAGATCGAGCTCTCCGGCGTCGACAAGCTTGAGCGCCGCGTAGGCGATGACCGGCTTGCTGAGTGACGCCGCTTCGAAGACGGTGCGACCGGCGCTCACTCGACCGCCCCTGGAATCGCGCTGACCGAACCCGCCGCTGTAGACGAGTCTTCCGCCGTCGATGATTGCCAGGGCAAGGCCGGGAATCATTGCGCTGTCCATCAGCGCGGGAAGTCGCTGGCGCAGCGCTCGTCCGGAATCCAGTGTGCAGGCGGCACCAGGCAGCTGCGCGCCGGAGATCTTCGGCAAGCCGAGCAAAGCAAGGACAGCGAGGCTCAGGAATTTCATTCTGTCACTGTGAGATGTAGGTTCGCCCTTTCCAGGTCACCCGCCGGCCGCGAATCACCGCGGTGACGAAGATGTAAAGCAGCACCAGCGCACCGAGCGGATAGGCTAATGAG
>JBKOVX010000291.1:0-8871 GCA_046724115.1 Gemmatimonadota bacterium
GAATCCCGACCTCGGTGGCAACGATGAATTCGTCGTTCTCGGAGATCTTGGGCCGCTTGATCATCCCTTCGGTGGAGAGAATCTGCACTCCGATGGGATCCACGTCGCCTGCCGACACTGCCTCGACCACGCTGGTCGCGCAACCACACTCGGGATGGATCAGAAACTCCGCGCCGGGATGCTTCGCGCGCTGGAGTCGTATGTCCTCCGGATCGATTCCCGCGTGCACATGACACTCGCCCATCCAGACGTGCATGTTCTTGCGCCCGGTGATGCGTCGCACGTGGGCGCCGAGGAACATGTCGGGCAGAAAAAGGACGTCCCTGTCGGCAGGAATCGAGTTGACGATCTCCACCGCATTGCCCGACGTGCAGCAATAGTCGCTCTCCGCTTTCACCTCGGCGGTCGTGTTCACGTACGAGACGACCACCGCTCCCGGATGCTCGGCCTTCCAGTCCAGCAGCTGCTCGGCATTTATCGTCGCCGCCAGCGAACATCCAGCCGCGAGGTCCGGCAGCAACACCGTCTTTTGTGGCGACAGGACTGCCGCTGTCTCGGCCATGAAGTGGACCCCGCAGAACACGATCACGTCCGCTTCGGTCTTTGCCGCTTCCCTGCTCAGGCCGAGCGAGTCGCCAACGAAGTCGGCGACGTCCTGCACCTCAGGACGCTCATAGTTGTGAGCCAGGATCACGGCATTTCGCACTCGCGCCAGCTGCCTGATCTCTTCCTGCAGCTCGGCGTACAGCTTGTCCGTCGTCTCTACCATTCGATGTGTCTGCCGGTCCACTTCCGTTTTGCGCGTGGGAAGTCGCTTCTATAATGTCCGCCCCGCGACTCCTTTCTCAACAGGGCGGCGTCGGCGATGAGACGGGAAGTCTGCACCATATTTGCCTCCTCCGTCGCTCCCTCGGGCAGCCGAGACTCGATCTCCTCGAGCTTGGTTCGTCCGAGCCGCAGTCCTTTGGCACTGCGATCGATTCCGCAGAAGTCCCACATCACCTGTCTGATCGAGTCGGCGGCGACTTGTGCCGCGCCGCGATCACGCAACACCGGAACGTCCCAGCTCTTCTTGCGAGGTATGCCTGGAAGTTTGCGAGTTTCGATCATGTCGCGCGCCACACGCTCGGCGAACACGAGTCCTTCGAGCAATGAATTCGACGCCAGACGATTCGCGCCGTGCACTCCGGTGCGCGACACTTCGCCGCATGCGTACAGCCGATTGAGACTCGCTCGTCCGCGGAGATCCGTGACGATCCCGCCCATCATGTAGTGAGCTGCTGGAGTCACGGGAATCAGATCCGTCGTCGGGTTGACTCCGCGCGCGCGACATATCGCGAAGATTCCCGGAAACCGCTGCTCGAAGCTCTTGCCCAGCATCCGCGCGTCGAGCCAGACGTGCCTGCCTCCCATCTTCTCACGAAAGATCTCGCGGGCGACGACATCGCGCGGTGCGAGCTCGGCCAGGCGATGCCGCTCCAGCATGAATCGCTTTCCTTCCTCGTTGAGGAGGACAGCGCCTTCTCCGCGCACCGCTTCCGAGATGAGCTGCAGCGGATTCTCCGGTGTGTCGAGAGCCGTCGGGTGGAATTGCACGAACTCCATGTCAGCGAGTCGAGCGCCGGCGCGATGCGCGATTGCGTAGCCATCCCCAGTCGCCACCTGCGGGTTGGTGGTATAGCGATAGACCTGTCCGCAGCCACCCGTCGCCAACACCGTCGCATCGGCGATTATCTCGACCGCTTTTCCCGAGACTGCGGCTCTCACTCCAAACACCATTCCGTCTTCTGTAATGAGCTCGAGGATGCGCGTCTTCTCCAACACTTCAATGCGCGGACTCTCTTTCACGCGCTTGATGAGAGTGCGAGCCACCTCGGCGCCTGTCTGGTCTCCGTGCGCGTGAACTATTCTCCGCCGCGAGTGGGCGGCCTCACGACCAAGCTTGAAATTCCCTCCCGGCTCCAGGTCGAACTGCGCACCGGCCGTCGCCAGCTCACGAACGCGCGCCGGACCCTCTTCGACGAGAACCTGGACCGCCTTGGCGTCAGCGAGGGCCGCGCCCGCTGCCAGAGTATCCTGTCGATGCAGCTCTGGTGAGTCGCCAGCGCCAAGCGCGGCGGCAATCCCGCCCTGTGCGTACGCCGTCGCGCTATCGAACAGCGAGCGTTTGGTGACTACCATCACCTCGCCGTCAGCCGAGGCGCGCCATGCAGTGTGGAGACCAGCAACTCCGCTTCCCACTACGAGAAAGCGCGTTCTTATCCGCTCGGCCATGCACTGAAATCAATGCGCGATGACAGCGCTTTTGAAGGGGCGTTTGGCTGAGGACCGAGGGCCTCACCCCATTGCCTTGCGACTACCTCTCCACGCGGCGATTCTTCTGTTCAGATGCGCAAGCTGATCATCGTCACATCCCTCCTCTTAGTCGCACACATCGCCCTTCTTTTCACCCACCGGAGCGCCGGCGCCGAGGGCAGTGGAAAGGGGGGCGCGACGTCGCCGGTGCGCATCGGGATCGTGCTCGACGTCGGCGGACGCGGTGACAAGTCGTTCAACGATGGCGCCTACGCCGGGGCCGACAGCGCGACGAAAATGCTCGGCTCCAATATCCGGTTCATCGAGCCGGGCGAGGGCGCGGATCGCGAGGCTGGATTGAGACTGCTGGCCGCCGAGGGGATGAACCTCGTCATCGGGGTCGGCTTCATCTTCACCGACGACCTGGCGAATCTGGCCAAGGAGTACCCCAGCACCGCGTTTGCAGGAATCGACTACGCGCTGGCGACCGATGCGAACGGCAACGTGATTCCGCCGCCGCCGAACGTGGCGGCGCTCAAGTTTCGTGAAGAGGAAGGGTCCTACCTGGTCGGGGCACTGGCCGCGCTATCGAGACCATCGAAGAAAATCGGATTCGTCGGCGGGATGGACATTCCGCTCATTCACAAGTTCGAGGCTGGTTATCGCGCTGGTGTGAAGAAAGTATGCCCGGATTGTCAGGTGATTGTGCAGTACGCCGGCGTGACTCCGGACGCGTTCAAGAATCCCGGCAAAGGAAAGGAGCTGGCACTCAGCCAGTACAACCAGGGTGTCGAGGTGATTTTTCACGCTGCTGGCTCTACCGGGCAGGGTGTGTTCGAGGCCGCGCGCGCGACCAACAAGCTCGCGATAGGCGTCGACTCCGATCAAAACGATGAAGCGCCCGGTCACGTGCTGACATCGATGGTGAAGGGAGTCAACACCGCGACCTACGATGCGATTCAGCGGGTGCAGAATCACACCTTCAAGGGCGGCATCTATTCGTTCGGATTGAAGGAAGGCGGCGTCGGCTACATCTACGACAACCGCAATCGCGCTCTCATTCCCGACAGCGCGCACGCCAGGGTCGAGGAGCTGAAGCAGGAGATTATCGCGGGACGGATTAAGGTGCCGAGCACGAGATGAGGGAAGGGGGAAGAGGGAAGGGGGAAGGGGGAGACCAAACCGGATTCCCTGCTCCGAGGGGTTCCGCTTCCGCCGTCCCTCTTCCCCCTTCCCCCTTCCCCCTTCCCGCCATTCGCATGGATGGAATCGCAAAAACCTTCGGCGACTGCGTTGCTCTCAGAGGCGCCTCCCTCGAAGTCACCCCCGGAGAGATCCACGCCCTCGTCGGTGAAAACGGCGCCGGCAAATCAACCCTCATGAAAGTGCTCGGTGGGTTGATCAAAGCCGACGCCGGCCGTGTCGAGATCGACGGTCGTGATGTCACTGGTTGGTCCACCAGCGATGCCATCGCCGCGGGAATCGGGATCGTCCATCAACATTTCATGTTGGTCCCGACGCTTTCGGTGGCGGAGAACCTCGTGCTCGGCTGCGAGCCAAAGAAGCGCGGCGTGGTTCTCGACGAGACACAGGCAGCCGAGGATGTTCGCAAGCTCTCGCGCGAGACAGGACTGGTCATCGAGCCAGAGAGGCTCATCTCCGATCTGTCGGTCGGTGAGGCGCAGCGCGTCGAGATTCTGAAGGTGTTGTTCCGCGGCGCACGAATCCTCGTGCTCGACGAGCCCACCGCGGTTCTGTCGCCACCCGAGGTTCGTGAATTGTGGACAGTGCTCCGCCGTCTCCGCGAAAAGGGCGACACCATCGTTCTGATTACGCATCGTCTCGATGAAGTCGTTGAGCTGTCGGACACGATTACCGTAATGCGCGCCGGCAAGACTGTGGGACGAATGAAAACCTCGGAGACAAATCCAGCCGACATCGCGCGACGAATGGTTGGTCGGGAGGTCTCGCTCTCCGCCGGCAAGCGAGTTCAGCCACTCGCCCGACCGATCGCCGCTGGGCCCGACCAGGGGCTCGCCGTTGAGAACCTCAGCGTCATGGGATCGCGCGGAAATCGCGTCGTCGACGACGTGAGCTTTGCCGTGAGACCGGGCGAGATCCTTGGCATCGCCGGCGTCGAAGGCAATGGTCAGACCGAGTTGATCGAAGCGATTGCCGGTCTTCGCTCCGTAGCCTCCGGACGGATTCTCATCGACGCCGTTGAAATCACCCGTCATAACGTCGCCAGCAGGCACGAGTCAGGTCTCTCGCACATACCCGAAGACAGACACCGCCGTGGATTGATCATGGAGTACACCGTCGGCGACAATCTCATTCTCGGGCTACAGAGACATTTCTCGAAGAACGGCGTCATCGACAGCGACCGGGTGATGGAGAACGCGATGGAGGAGATCGCCTCCTTCGACATCCGGCCGCCCAATCCCCTTCTCGCCTCTCGCGCACTCTCGGGTGGCAATCAGCAGAAAGTCGTCGTCGCCCGGGAGATGGGGCGAAAGTTCTCTGTCCTTCTCGCCTCACAGCCGACGCGTGGCGTGGACGTCGGAGCAATCGAGTTCATCCACCAGCAGCTGCTCGATGCGCGCGCGCAGGGAAAAGCGATCCTGTTGGTCTCCGCAGAGCTCAACGAGGTGCTCGCGCTCTCTGATCGCATCGCAGTGATGTACCGCGGGAGATTTGCCGCGGTGATGCCGACCGCCGATGCTACCGAGGAACTGCTGGGCGAATACATGATCGGCACCAGGAAAGGCAACGCCGCGTGAGCGGAGCGACGCAGCCGATCGAGATCACGCCAACACTCACCGGAACTCCATGGCGTGAGCGCGCTGAAGAAGCGCTCATCCCGCCGTTTGTTGCGCTCCTCGTCGCGCTGATTTGCGGCGACCTGCTCATACTCAGCTACGGTCAGTCTCCTGCCGCCGTCTACCGGCTTCTTCTCGAGGGAACCTGGGGCAACGCCTACGGATTCGGCCAGGTTCTCTACAAGGCGACGACTCTCTCCTTTACTGGACTCGCCGTCTCCTTCGGCCTTCGGGCCGGCCTGTTCAACATCGGTGGCGAGAGCCAGTTGGCCGCTGGCGGATTTGCCACAGCCCTCACCGGACTCGCGCTTCCCATTGGAACTCCTCTCGTTCTGGCACTCCCGATCTGTATGATCGCCGCCGGTATTGCCGGTGGAATTGTCGGATCGGTTCCGGCGTACCTCAAGACGAGATTCGGCGC
Organism: Gemmatimonadota bacterium; assembly: GCA_046724115.1. Taxonomy (GTDB): domain Bacteria; phylum Gemmatimonadota; class Gemmatimonadetes; order Gemmatimonadales; family Gemmatimonadaceae; genus UBA4720. Next base: position 5,536 of record JBKOVX010000291.1, read on the forward strand.
GCACGAAGTGATCGTCACCATCATGCTCAACTTCATCGTGCTGGCGTTGCTCAATTGGTTCATCGCCGGTCATTTGCACGTTCCCGAGACGCTCCACACCCCGGAGATCCACGCCGGTGTCCTGCCGCGTCTCTCCGACATCGATTCCAGATTCCACGGCTCCGCCGCCAATCTCGCGCTGGTCGTCGCCGTGATCGTCGCAATCGCCGTCTGGTTCTATCTCTTCCGTGGACGCGGCGGTTATGAGCTGCGCGCTGTCGGTCTGCAACCCGACGCCGCCGAGTACGGCGGCATCAGCGTCGGGCGTGTGTGGATGCGCGCGCTGACTTTCTCCGGCGTGATCGCCGGAATCGGCGGCATCAACTACGTCCTCGGCTACAAGCACTACTACGAAGATGGTTTTGCCAGCGGCGCCGGATTCCTCGGCATCGCCGTCGCCCTTGTCGGACGCAACCATCCAGTTGGCGTTCTACTCGCGGCGTTCTTTTTCGCGACGCTGTCACAGGGCGGACTCGCCATCCACGCCTTCGTTCCGAAGCAGATGATGGATGTGCTGCAGGGCGTGGTGATCATCGCGGTGGCCATGGCCGTTCCCGAAGTCACCCGGATCTTGCGCAGCGCGCGCAGACGGAGCGACGCGTGAATCCAATCTCGTTCCTGACGCAGATGATCCGCATCGCCATTCCGTATTTGTTCGCGGCCAGCGGCGGCGTGGTCGCGGAGCGCTCGGGAATCGTCAGCCTGACGCTCGAGGGATTCATGCTGAGCGGCGCCTTCGCCGCCGTGCTCGGAACCAATTACTCGGGAAGTCCGTGGGTCGGAGTTCTGTGTGGTATGGCCGGCGGACTGATCTTCGCGATGATTCACGCGGTGGCGACCATACGCTATCGTGCCGACCAGGTTGTCGTGGGAGTCGCGATCAACCTGCTGGCAATCGGCGTCACCCGCTTTTTCCTCAAGCTGTTCTTTGCCAGCTCGTCGAACTCGCCGCGCGTCGCCGGGTTCGGCGGCAACATCAACGCCGCTGGATTCGACAACCCGCTGCTGTGGATGGGAATTCTCGTCGCGCCGCTGGTCGCGTTCGTTGTCTACAAGACTCCGTTCGGTCTTCGCGTGCGCGCCGCGGGCGAACATCCGGACGCCGCGGAAAGCGTGGGAGTGAGTGTAAAGCGCGTCCGGTACGCGGCAGTCGCGATCTCGGGAATTCTGGCCGCGCTCGGCGGCGTGTATCTCGCACTCGATCAGCATCAGTTTACCGACCAGATGACGGCAGGTCGCGGTTTTATCGCGATCTCCGCTGTTATCTTCGGAAGATGGGATCCGATACGCGCCGCCCTGGCTTGCCTGCTCTTCGCCGCGGCCGAGACGCTGCAGATTCAGCTGCAGGGAAGTCACGCCATTCCGTCGCAGTTCATCGAGATGATCCCGTATGCGCTCACTATCATCGCCCTCGCGGGCGTAGTCGGCAGAGCAGTTCCTCCCGCCGCGTTGGGTAGAGCACAGAACTGATGCCGTCGGGGATTCGCGGGCACATCTCGAGAGCGGCCAACGCCAAGTTGGCCGTTCTGATCATCACCAACTTCGTCGATATGGTTGGGTTGCTGATGATCATCCCTCTGATGCCATTCTACGCACGAGAGATGGGAGGCGGCGCGCTGATCGTCGCGATCCTGATGGGGTCGTTCACCGCAGCCCAGCTTGTGAGTGCGCCGTGGTGGGGACGATTCTCCGATCGATATGGACGACGCCCCGCGCTTTTGGTCGGGCTTACCGCTTCGTGCGTTGCTTACGTCGTCTTCGCTTTCGCGAATTCGATCTGGCTGCTCCTGCTCTCGCGGGTCGTGCAGGGCGCTGGTGGTGGAACGGTGGGCGTCATTCAGGCGTACGTTGCCGACTCCGTCGAGCCGGACAATCGCGCCAAGGCACTGGGTTGGCTATCCGCAGCCACCAATGTCGGCGTCGCGATCGGTCCCGCCATTGGATCCGCCGCGCTCCGACTTGGCTCACGCGGTCCCGGATTGACGGCGGCGACGCTTTGCCTGATCAACATCTACTTCGCCTGGAGATTCCTGCGCGAGTCTCGCGACATGACCGAGGCGCACGAGAAGAAACCGCGCACTTCGCGAGCCGTGATCGCGCGGGTCCTGACCCATCCGGGCGAAGCGGCGCCAAGACTGATCTGGATCTACGCGATTGCGATGGGCGCCTTCTCCGGGCTGATGGCGATCCTCGCTCTGTTTCTCGCGGATCGGTTCGCCGTGACGCGCGATCATATCTGGATTTTTTACACCTATGTCGGCGCGATCTCGGTTATCACCCGCGCCGGTATCCTCGGCCGATTGGTCGATCGCTACGGTGAGGCGTACCTGTCGAAAGTCGGATTGACCCTGTTGGCGACTGGACTCGCCACGCTGCCCCTCACCCGCGGCTACTTCACACTTGCGATCTCCGTCGCGCTGATTCCACTGGGCACCGCATTCACGTTCCCCTGTGTGACGTCAATGCTCTCGCGCGTGATCTCCAGTCGCGAGCGCGGCTTGTACATGGGCGTGCAACAGACTTTCGGTGGAGTCGGTCGAGTGCTGATTCCGTTGTGGGCGGGATTCTCCTACGATCACTTCGGCCAGTCTGTGCCAATGTTTACGTCAGCCGCGCTCGTGATCGGAGTCATCGCGCTCGGTTACGGTATCGATGATGGAAGAAAAGCCGAGTTGAGGGTTGCCAGCTAGGAACCACGGTGCCGAGGCTACTTACTCTCGCCGGCGGCTCGAACTGGTTGAAGCCGGTATCCCGCAAAGAGGAAAACCGCCCCAATCACAAAGAACAGCAGCACCCTCCAGATCGTCTCGACGCTCGCCATGTCCACCAGCAGCAGACGCGCGACGACGATCACGATCGTCACGCCTCCCAGTTGACGCAGCATTCGCTCACCCCCGCGCCTTCTGCTCAATACGAGCAGCGCAGCGCCGAACAGCGCGTAAGTCGCCGTCACCAGCGGCGGCCAGATCGGCTCGAGGATGTCGATGATCACTATCAGCGACGTGAGATAAGCCAAAACTCCGAGCACAACGCCCTGAATTCGCTCCGCCGGATCCGCGACAAGCTTCTGACTGCTGATCGCGCTTGCGCCCAGCGTTACCAGCTCGGCGACGATCCAGCGCCAGCGGAGAAGGCCAGTCTCGCCGGATGACAGCCCGTGCCCCGCCGCCACAGCGTGCGCAATGACGAGCGTTGCCTTCGCAATCGTGCGCGGACCCACCAACACTTTCCTGACGTAGATGAGGATCAGTGCGGCGAACAGCGCTGCCGCTCCGAGATTCTCCGGCGTGGGGGCAA
>JBKOVX010000111.1:0-7650 GCA_046724115.1 Gemmatimonadota bacterium
CAGGTAAAGATGGGCGTCACGCATTGCGCCGACCACACGGCGTTGCGACGTGCGCTCGATCGACTTCCGGTGGCAGCGTATCCGTTGCTGGTGCAGCAGCGGGTAATCGGCGCTGGTGTCGGTATCTTCCTGCTGATCTGGGACGACGAGCGCGTCGCCACGTTCGCGCATCGCCGCATCCGAGAGAAGCCACCCGCGGGCGGCGTCAGCGTGTACAGAGAGAGCATAGCAGCGGACGAAGAGCTCGTGAGGCGATCCGAGCGTCTGCTCTGCAAGTTTGGCTGGCGCGGTGTGGCAATGATCGAATACAAGATTGACGAGGGCACGGGCAAGCCGTTCATCATGGAGATCAATGGAAGATTTTGGGGATCGCTGCAGCTGGCGATCGATGCTGGTGTCGATTTTCCACGATTGTTGGTAGCGCGTGCGTCGGGAGAGCGGGTTTACGGCCCCGCGAAGTACAAGGTTGGGGTCAGAAGCAAATGGGAATGGGGCGAGGTCGATTACGCGCTGGCGCGAGCGAAGAAAAGTGACTCGCAGCTCTCGATGCCTCCCGGCTCTCCCGGTCGTTTTAGATCTCTGCTCCGCGTCCTCGTCCCGTGGGTGCCGGGCGATCGACTCGAGGTATTGCGCGCGAGTGATCCCGAGCCATTCTGGCGTGAGACGTTGCGCTACTTCCGGGTGAAGTGATGTCCCGCAGAGTGAGGGTGCTGCACGTCATTCAGAATCTGAATTACGGCGGGATGGAGCGGGTTCTGTCCGACATCGCGTTTCGCTGCGATCGCAACCGGTTCGAGACGCATGTGCTCTGCCTGCAGTATCTCGGGCGGTTTTCCGAAGGACTCGAAGATGTTGCGACACTCCACGTAGCGAATCCGATGTCGCCCTTATCCATGCTGTGGCCTCTGGGTCTGGCGAGTCAGATGCGATCGATTGCACCTGATGTCGTGCACTCTCACAGTGGTGTCTGGTACAAGGCGACGTTTGCGGCTCGGCTGGCGGGAGTCGCGCGGATCCTTCACACAGAGCACGGTCGCGCCAGACCCGATCCTGTTCGCAACCGGATCGTCGATCGTATCGGAGCGGCCCGCTCCGACGTGGTGGTTGCAGTGTCCGGTGCATTGGCGGTACAGCTGCACCGTGATCTCAGGATTCCGAATCGAAAGATCGTCGTGATTCCGAACGGCATCGACTCGGAGACCTACCGCCCGAGAGCTGATACTGGAGTGCTGCGGCGACAGCTCGGGCTTCGGCCGGAAACACCGATCATCGGCAGCATTGGGCGCCTGGAGCCGATCAAAGGCTACGATGTAATGATCGAAGCGTTCGATGCGCTGCGCCGACGCGGGAATCAGCGCGACGCGGTGCTCGTCGTCGGGGGCGAGGGAAGCGCCCGCCCGTCACTTGAACAGCTCATTCGATCGCGCGGGTTGCAGGATTCAGTATTCCTGCTCGGTTGGCGCGACGATGTTTTTGATCTGCAATCTGCATTCACGCTTTTCACGCTTGCATCGCGCAGCGAGGGGACTTCGATCAGTCTTCTCGAAGCAATGAGCGCGGGGCTCAAGCCTGTTGTGACCGACGTCGGCGGAAATTCAGCGGTGTTGGGACACGACCTTCGCCATTGCCTGGTGCCAACGGAACAGCCGGAAGAGCTGGCGACGGCGTGGGAGAAAGCCCTTACCGATCGTGATCGCACCGAGCGCGATCGCGCAGCCGGCCGGCTACGTGTAATCAATGAGTTTGGGCTCGACGCGATGGTTCGCGCCTACGAGCGACTCTATGTCGGCGACGAAGCGGAGACTTCGACTGTTCTCGCCGGCAATGCTGTGCGTGGAGTGCCGCCCTCACCCCGTAGCTCGGCGGAGTGTCCGCCGGTGATGTAGACGGCGCTGCTGGCGGTCGCTTGGAGGAGCGCCTCGCGCTGGTCAGCGGACAACTCAATCGAATACGGAAACACGCGCGCCCCGGCGAGTCTTGTCCGGTGTTTCTCGAGATATTCCTGCAGCGAGCAGATGACCCGCGCCGGATTTCCCGCGCACACCGTGTCAGCGGGCAACGACTTTGAAACGACGGAGCCCGCGCCCACAATCGTTCGCGGTCCGATCTCCACGCCCGGGAGCAGGATCGATTTCGCTCCAACATGACAGGATTCGTGCACGGTCACCCGACCCAGCCTCGCTGCATCGAGAAACTCGTCCATCTGCGCATCGTGGGCGAGTATGTGACATTCTTCGCCAAAGCCGCAGTTATCGCCGATGCTGATCAGAAAGCAGTAACTCGTATCGATCCAAGTCGAGGCCGGCAGCCAGACATTGTGGCCGATACGCATGCCGCGAGCACGAAGTCGTTCCCAGCGTCGCGCCAGACGTCGCCGCCCAATTTGATCTCTGGTCGAGGAGAAGAGTGCCTTCAGTGGACCGACCATCTCACCGCTCCCGTCGCGCGATCTGCTTCATGCGCTCCGCACCACCCGCCAGCAGCAACAAATCCTCGAGGCTATCGGGGTAGGCGAATCGCGGCACCCTGAACTGGTCGAGCGGCGCACTGCGCAAATCCGCTATCGTCGCGTACCCGGCGCTCCCGGTGACCGCGCCGATGAATCCCAGATTGGATAGAGTGTTCATCTCGCGTTCCCCGAAGTCTCCCTCTTGTCCGTTTGGATAGCACCAGACGGGCACTGGATGCTTTGCTTCCGCGCGGAGTCGATTCCACGATTCAGTGATCTCGTAGCGCGACTGCGAGTCTGACGTACGCGCGAGGATCGGGTGCGTCACCGTGTGCGGGCCGAACGTCATCGTCATTGTTTCGCAGCGCCGGAGATCGTTCCACGTCATCGGGGCATAGCGTTGCGGCGGCGTAGCTGGAACGTCGACTTCCGCCGCCCAGGCCAGACGCGTTATCGCGTCGCATTTTTCGGTGTCGGCCAGCCGCTTGCAGACCTCGATGAAGTGCTGCTGGGCAACAGCTCGCTCGCTGCTCGTTCTGAGGCCATAGCGGATAGGCCCGGCCGGCAGCTCCAGCTCGACCGAGTCGCGCGAACAGTTCTCGAATACGTACTCGATCTGATCCCACCAGAACCAGAGACGTCCGTCGAGGAAGCCAGTCGTCACGAACGTGGTGACCGGACAATCAAATTCCGCAAAGACCGGCGCCGCGACCGCTGCGTGATCGAGGTAGCCGTCGTCGATAGTGAAGGCTACGACGGGCCGCGAATGCGTGACGCCCGCTGCCAGATCCGATATCACAGTCGACAGCGGCAGGATCTTGAAACGCTGACTCCTCAACGTGGCGAGCGTACTGCGCAACGCCCGCGCATCGTGTCCCCTGACGCCGATGGCCGGCGCCGAAAAGCGGTGGAGCATGAAGATCGTTGCTCGGGCGCGCAATAGCGGCCAGAAGACCTTCGTCCGAGTCGCGCTGTACAGAAGCGGGCGCAGCGCACGGGTCGCGATCATCAAGGCCTCTTCCATTCGATTTCGCCTGTTACCGCGCTAAGCCAGCAGCTCGTCATAGACGTGCTGAACTCGACTACTAGTCCGCTGAACGCTGAATGCTTTTGCGCGCGCAGTCGCCGCCGCTGAATTCACCGTCGAGAGCTGCGGGGATTCGAGAACTCGTCTCAGCAGCTTGGCCAGCTCGGCCGGCTGTCGCGGATCGAATGTCCAACCGCTGCCATCGGCGACGATTTGCAGCGGACCGCCGAGCGCTGACGCGATCACCAGCCGCCCGAGCACCATTCCCTCGAGAACGACCAACCCGAACGGCTCCGGCCGTGTGGAAGCATGCAAGACAAGGTCGGCAGCATTCATCAGCTCCGGAACGTCGCGCCGCCCGCCGAGAAAACTGACGCACGACTCGAGTTTGTTCGCACGAACGATGTCGTCCAGGCTCCGTCGGAAGCGGACGTCGAGAGGATCGTCGACTCCCGCAAATGCCACGCGGATGCGCGAGCGCTCGTCGGGCCGCAACTGCCCCAACGCGTGCAGTACCACGTCCTGCCCCTTCCACTCGCGGAGATGCCCGGCCATCACCGCCAGCAATGCACCCGGCGGGATGCCAAGCTCGGCGCGCACTTCTTCTCGCGTTCGCTTGACGCTCTGCAGGATCGCATCGATGTCCACGCCATCTTCGATCTGGGAGATGCGGTCGCGCGGGAAGTCGTTGCTTTCGAGGATTTGACGGACGTAGGCACTGATCGCGATATAACGATCGAATCGGCAATTCAGCCAGTGAACGAGGCGATTCGTCGTCGGGTACAGCTCCCCGCGCAGGTGCGTCACGCAAGGGATGCCGACCATTCGTGCCGCGGGTAGCCAGTCGTAGTAGCCATACGATGGCGAGTTATTCAGATGCACCAGATCGATGCGCTCACGCCTTAGGAGCGACACCCTGCGTAAAACGGCTTCGCCCATGCGGACCACGCGCTTCGGAGAGAACCAGCGGGCCCGCGTTCCATGTTCGCGCCGCCACTCGGATTCCCAAATGAGCACTCGGTATCCCTGCGCGCGCAACCGCTCGGCGTACGGATTATCCTGATAAAAGAGCGTAATCGGCGTGTAGCGGCTGGAGTCGAGATGACGCGCGAGGTCGAACATCGCCTGATGCGATCCGCCGAAGGTCCCGTCGTGATTCAGCTCGACAAGAAGGATCCGAGACGGACTTGCGGTGCTGCCTGCCTCCGCGTTCGACCGCATCATGCCGCTGCCAGCCTTGCCACTATTGCCCGCTTGCGGTCAGATGCGAAGCTCAGGATCTCCTCGCGATCCTCCTCGTGCAGAACAGTCGTCCAGACCGCTGCGACGAAGATGCCGAGCAGCAAGAACCCAAGGCCGATTTCAGCGAGCTCGCTATCGGGGCGCAGATAGAGGGCTGCAACAGTGACGGTGGTCGCGTATCCGGCGAGCCGCAGGACCGGCCCCCAGCCGTAGGCGATCGGCCATAGCCGCTGGCTGAAGTGCCAGTGGAATGCGAGACGCACCAGGAAGCTTATGAGAGTGGCCCACGCCGCTCCGTATCCGCCGTAGGTTGGAATCAGCAGCGCGTAGAGCACAAGCACTGCGGCAACCGATGCCCAGACGCCGTAGTTCGCGTACTTCGTCTTCTCGGAGATGTCGATTCCCAGCTCCACGACAGCGACCCAGCCCTGGACGATGTACGCGGCGAGAATGATCGCGACGATGTCGGCTGCGCTCCAGAATTCCTGGTGCGCCAGAATTCTCAGCGTGGGATGCACAAAGACAGCTATTCCAACAGCGGCAGTGAACGCCATCACGTTCATATACCTGAATCCCTGAACGTTCTTGGCATCTCGCATTGCCTTGGGCTCGTGCGCGTACTCGAATCTTCGCGGTATCCACGCGCGCACGAACGGCGCGATTCCCACCTGGTCAAGGATGAACCCGAACTGGTAAGCGAGGCTGTACAAGCCTACCGAAGCGAGGCCGCCGTACTTGTCGAGGAACAACCGGTCGCCGAAGCTCACGATGAAGGTGCCAACAGTCGCCAGCTGGTAAGGCAACCCGAAACGGCGCAGGTCGAGCAGAGCTTTCCTGCTCAACACGATCCCCACCCGTCGAATCATCCAGATTGATGTAGCAGCGCCAATCGTCACGTTGACGATCAGCGAGCTGAGTAGAACGCCGCGAGGTCCCTGATGAAACACAACCAGAAACAGGATGTTGCCGGTGAGCTGCAGCACCAGGCGCGCAAGTGACATTGTGCTGAATAGCAGCGCGCGCTTCTCGATCTGCATGTATATCAGGGGCACAATGGCGAAAGCGCCCAGAGTAAAGTTCGCCGCTGCTATGTAAACCAGCTCTTGACTCTGCGCGCCGTGGAGCACGTTCAACCAAATCGGCCGGGCGAAGATCAAAATCAGTATCGTCCCGATCAGGTTGAGTCCGATCTGCATGACGAACGCACTGCCGAGGACGGCGCGGCGCTCCCGCTCGACCGTCGCCTTGAAGAAGTAGCGCATCACGCCTGCGGTGCAGCCCGCGCTTACGATTATCGCCACTACGTCAGTCGTCATGTCCAGCAGCTGCAGCACGCCGTAGTCGGCGGGCGTCAGCAGTCGGGTGTAGATCGGTAGCATGATGAGCGACGCGGCGCGACTGAGCACCATGCCCAACATGTAGATCAGTGTTTCCGCGCCAAGCTTCGCGCGTCCCTCCATCCCGTGCTTGGAAGGCGGCGGGGACGCAGGTGGAGCTTTTGGAGGTCCGTAGCTGGCCGGGGTTGCCGCGTTCTGCGCCTCGCCGACCGTCATCACTGCGGAACTCGATTCACTTTCGTTCATGGCTGTTCGCGAAGTGGCTTCAATTCGCCGCACTTTCTGCCAACGCCGACATGCGAGGCTCGGCGATCGCCAGCTGCCCCACACGTTCCATCAGCACGTCCTCGGGGATAACGATGGGGAATCGGTAGACCGGATCCACGATCGTGTTTGGACTCTGTTCCTTGTTGCGCACCCAGGCCGAACGCGCCGAGACTACTCGCGCAGGGTTCCCTCTGACCACGGAATTCTCGGGTACGCTTTCAATGACCACCGACCCGGGACAGACGATCGTGTTGTCCCCGATGCGTACGTTGGGCATGATTATCGTCCCAAACCCGATGAAACAATTCTTGCCGATCGAGATTCGTCCGTAGTAGCCATTGATGTCAGGAAGCTCGACGTAGGCGGCGCTGTGGATGGCTCCATCGTGCGTCAGGAGTACGACGTTCCCCGACATGATCGTGTTATCGCCGATTTCGACGAGACGCGGCTCCGAGAAGATGTGAAGCGAAAAGAACCGGCAGTTCTTGCCGATCGTAGCGCCCATCTCTTTCGCGCGCTCGACACGGTACCTCACCAGGTCCGTGCGATACAGCTCGCCCAACTCCAGGCGTCTGCGCAGTTTTGCCAGGCGGGGTGAGTCGCCGGGGATGCTATCGAGCAGCGGTCGAAGGATTCGAATCGTTCTTAATTTCAGATTCATACCAGATTTCTGAGGGTTCGGCCCGGGTGAAAAGCACTTCGAATGCCAGTCGCCGCGGGCCGAAAGTTTTCTTAACGCGAACACCGCTATCTGCTGCTGCCACACTCGGTAACACGCGTTCTCAGGGAGTTTCTTGCTTCTATTGAGTGGGACACTGCGCAATGTTTTTGTTGCGGCATCGCAACAACGGGGAAACCAGGCCAGAGTTAACACCTGATCGCGCAGGCACTTAACACTAGGCGAATGGCGGTCCATGGCTTGCCAAAAGCGCGGTTGACGAAAGGCGCTGTAAGGCCCACCCAAAGCCGGCTCCGTTAGAAAATCTCCACCCTTCTACGCCTACAACCATGTCCAAACTCGTAAACGCCGCCTTCGCTCGACGTAGACTGGCTGCTGCGCTCATCGCGTTCGCGTCACTGGTAGTTGGCTGCGAAGGTCCGATGACCGGGCTCAAGAATCATGGCGGCCTGGAGCCGGAGCTGCCGCGATTGGTCGTGAATGTGGGCGATTACGTGAACGTCTACGTCCACGCGCACCAGGACGACTGGGAGCTGTTCATGGGAGACCGCGTTGTGACGAACCTTCAGACGGTTCCCAACGTGGTTTTTATTTACACTACCGCCGGCGACGGGAATAACGGCGCGACCTACTGGCAGTATCGTGAACG
>JBKOVX010000392.1:0-3367 GCA_046724115.1 Gemmatimonadota bacterium
ACTCACTCCGGAAAAGCGAACGGTGATCGAAGAGGCCCGTGCCTTCGTCCACAAACACATCCCCAAGGGGTACGCGGAGTTCATGAATTGGGGCGTGATCAACTGGGGGATTCCGCTTGAGGAGTTCTCCAACACTTACAACGGTCAGCCTCTCTGCTACGTCGGCCTCGGCGCGCAGAAGAACTACAACTCGCTTTACCTGATGGGCGCGTACGAAACCTCGAACGGCAAGTACACATCGCCGTTCTCCCAAAAGCTTCTCGTCGACGCATTCAAGAAAGCCGGGAAGCGGCTCGACATGGGGAAGTGCTGCCTCCACTTCAGGAAGCTCGATGATCTCGAGCTCACCTCCGTCGCGACGGTGATCGCCATGTCGACGCCGAAAGAGTACCTCGCGTACTACAAGCGCGTGAAAGGACTCGCGTAGCGCGCGCTCGAGTCGCGCAGAACTACTTCATCGCCATCACGTGCTCAGTTCTGTACGGGGGCAGGCACAAAGAAAATTTCTCGCACCTCGACCGCTCCACCGCCCACTTTGGCAGCCTTCCGCGCCCACGCTAACGCCTCGTCCAGATCTGCGGTTTCCAGTATCGACAAACCGCCCACGAGCTCTTTGGACTCGAGGTACGGTCCGTCGGTGATCAGCACCTCGCCGTTGGCCTGGGCCCGCAGCGTCGTTGCCGTGGGGCTCAAGCCGCAAGCGAACTTTCTGACGCCAGCAGCGATCATTTCCCGGTTGAGCGCGTGGATCCCCTCGATAGTCGCTTCCGTCATGGCGGATGGGTCAAAGTTGTCGGGGAGGTACCCAGCAACCAGATATTGCGGCATGTGGTCTCCTGAAATGGTCTTCAGCCGGGCTAGTTGCCCCGCCTCAGTATTACAACGAACGGCGAGCCCGGAATTCGACAAACCGTCCAGAAAACCTTTGTAATACCGAGTCTATGGACCACAGGCCGGCGCCTGCACCACGACAGCCTTCGCCAAGGGAGTCTTCCCCGCCCCGGTAAGAGCCGCATTCAACGCGACGAGATCCGCGCCGCTGATTGCACGCCACGCGGCGATCGACTTCCCAAGATCGTTGCATGCCGACCGGTAAGCCGCGAGCATCGCCGCCGTCGGAGCGACGTCGCCGTTCTCGAACGTGCCAAGCTGGTTGAGGATGCGACCGACAAGTTGCACGAGCGTCGGACGTGCGTTGGCGTTACCTCCGAAGAAACCACCGCCACCAAAGCCGCCGCCAAGCGTCGGTGCGCGGCCACCCAGCGTGTCGAGCTTCGCGATGTATTCCCGGATCGTCTTCGCGGCGTTGCTCGTGGAATCGCTCGCGGTAATCGCGCGAAGCTGCGCTCGCGTCGTGTCCGTCTGCCGGAATGCGTCCCACGCGAGCCGCTCCAACGCGTTCAGCTTCCTGATCAACGCGTCCTCGGCCTTGAGCGCCGCCAGATTCGCCGGCGACCGCGGATCGTTGGCGACAGTCACTTTCTCACTGTGCGATTTTCCGTTGACGGTGAGACGCACGGTGTACGAACCGGGCGGCACGACCGCACCTTCGGGCGACGGCGGCGTCTCGGCGGGATTGGCGTTGATCTCGAATGAGTGAGTGAACGCGGGTGGTGCGTCGTAGCGCAAATCCCAATTCACTCGGTGCATACCAGGGTCAGTCGGGAGTGGCTGCTCGACTTTCACCCAGAAGTTCGGATGCGGCGGACGTGCTGCTTCGGGCACCGGCGTGATGGGATCGCTGGAATAGTGCCGCACCACCTCGCCCGCGGAATCGAGAACCTCGAGTGTCACTCTACCGCTCGGCCTCGAGCCGAGCCAGTAGTAGATGATGGCGCCGTCGGGCGGATTCAGCGCGTGCGGCACTTCGGGCGGGAACGGTGTGTCCGCACCGACATTCCGGCGCACGCGCACTGCGCCGTCCGGCTTGAAGAGGTGCACGTCCTCGTTTGCCACCGCGTCGCTGAACTGCCGCAGCACTGCGTAGTCGTCGAGCACGAAGATCCCGCGTCCGTACGTTCCGACGATGAGATCGTTGCCCCTGAACGCGATGTCGCGAAACGACGTCGTCGGCAGGTTGAGCATCAGCGACTGCCAGGAATCACCGTCGTCGAACGAGACGTACATCGCGCTCTCGGTGCCGAGGAAGAGCAGACCGGGACGCTTCGGATCTTCACGGAGGATGCGCGCGTAGCTGCCGTTCGATTCGCCAGTGGCGAGTCCGTTGGTGATGAGCGTCCATGTCTTGCCGTAATCGCGCGTGCGATACACGTACGGGTTGTAATCCGCCGAACCTCGCGCGTCGGCCGTTATATAGGCCTCGGCCGCATTCGCGTGCGACGGTTCCACCGAGTGGATCTGTCCGGGGTGAGACAAGTTGGACACGTCGCTCCACGTCCGACCGTTGTCGCGCGTGAGCTTCACCAGGCCCGTGTTGATGCCGATCCAGATCGTTCCGCGCGCGACTGTAGATGCGCCGATCGACATGATCGTGCCCGGGATCGGCTCGCCCGGCTTGGGCGTGGCCGTGTCCGGCGGAATCGGGAAGTTCGCCGGATAGGCCAGGTTCGGGCTGATCTTCGTCCAGTGGGCGCCTCCGTCCGAAGTCGACATGAGATATTGGAAGCCGGCGAGGAGCCTGTGTGGATCCCACGGGTCGAACAGCAGCGGCGCATCGCTGTTGACGCGCAGCCGTAGCGACTGGTCCTGCGCCGGGCTCACATTCACCCACTGCTCGCTCGGATAGGAAATCCTGATGACGCCGTTGCCGGTGGCGTACACCGTATTCGGGTCGAGCGGGTCCGGCAGAATGGTGCCCCACTCCCATCCGTTCACGGGATCCCAATCGAGCGGCGTCACGGCGCCGAGGTTGCCGCGCGCGCGTGTGCGCACCGCGCCGGCGTCCTGCTGCGACGCGTAGATCCAGTACGGGAACGAGTTGTCCGTGGAGACGTGGTAGACCTGCTCGTTGGACTGGTTGTACCACGAGCTCCACGTGGCGCCCCCGTCGAGCGACACGATCGCGCCCTGGTCGTAGCCGAGGATCATGCGCTTCCCGTCGGTCGGATCGATCCATCCTTGTTGCGGATCGTCGCCGCCAGGCGCGCCCTTGAAACCGGTGAAGGTGTTGCCGCCGTCGCGCGAGATGTACGCGGCGGTGTTGAAGACGTAGACGATGTCCGGGTTCTTCGGATCGACGTACACGCCGCAGTTGTAGCCGCCCTGTCCGTTGCGGATTCGGGTGTCGGCCGCGTCCATCTGCTTCCACGTCGCGCCACCGTCGTCCGATCGGAAGAACCCGACGTTGGTAGTGAAGTAGACGCGCTGTGCATTGGTGCCGTTGGCGACGGCGATCGATGTGCGACCC
>JBKOVX010000323.1:0-3135 GCA_046724115.1 Gemmatimonadota bacterium
GTCGTGATCATCGGCATTCTTGCCGCGATCGCGATCCCGAAGTTCGCGAACACGAAGGACAAGGCGTACGTCGCCGCGATGAAGTCTGACCTTCGCAACATGGCGACCTACGAAGAGCAGTACGCTGCCGACAATCAGGGCGCGTACTTCTCGGGGACAGCGACCTATGCGACGCCCCTTCAGGGCTTCACGCCGTCGCAGAACGTGACGGTCACCGTTACGGCTGTTGCCGGCCCGCCTCCGTCATGGAGCGCCACCGCGACTCATACGCAGTCTGCACGAACCTGCGATATGACCAACGGTGTCATTACGTGCACCTGATTACATTGCCTGCCTGAAAAAAAGAAAGCCCGGGAATCGATCCCGGGCTTTTTTGTTTCTCGGAGACTTACCACGGTCTCAACGCCACCAGCATGAGATCAGGACGTTGATCTCGATTCCCGTCGACCACTTCCGCTATTGGATACTGTCCCGAGTTGACGAATAGCACGTTGGGACCAGTCGCATCGGTCCGCCAGATTCCCGTCAGTGGATCCGTGTACCCGAGAGTCAGCGCGTGCAGCGCGAGTCTGTTGAAAGCAACGGGACCGAGCAAGCTCAGAAGCGCGTCGCGTGTCAGAGTGGCGGTTGTTATAGGATGCACGAAGGTCAGATCACCGATGTCGCGAGCGGCCGCCCACTCGAGATTTGGCGAAGTCCCCAGACCGAATCCTTTCTGAAGGCACCATTGACGACCCCACACTGGATGCCCGGCGCCCGATCGGCAGAAACTCGGAGCGCCCTGCTTGGGAGGTTCAGCCAACGGAGAAACCTCCCACACGCCCAGGTTGCGCGCACGGTCATCGTCGAGATCGACCAGCGCCACGCCCTTTCGATTCCGGATCCAGACGTCATTGCCAGACGGTGCGATGACGAGCGCGTTTTCCGGGATACCGCGGGCGAACGCATACGCGATGGCACCACCTGTCATGTACTCTGCGGGTCGGTTACTGGAGACGAACCTCACCGCCACCGGCCGCACCTCGCTCTGCGTAAGGTCCCGCGCAAAGCGACTCACTTCACGCCCGTGATTCGGAGCTGACGCGACGGCTGCGCGCGGAGACGCATTCTCCGAAGCCGGTAGCATCTTGTCGGAAGAATTGCCCTTGACGACGTCAGCGTGGCGAGTGGCCGCGTGCGCTACGTGGTTCTCATCGGCTCGAGCCTGGCCGGCGTTTTGTGGTCGGCCACGTTCCTGTGCCATCTGCTGACCCCGTGCGACGGCAGGCGCCGGGTTCTGTTTCCCGGCCTTCGGTCCACCTTGATCCTGCTTTTGCGCGACCTTCGGCTGTTCCTGCTTTTGCTCGGTTTTGGCTTGTCCCTGTCCCTGTCCTTTACCCTTCCCCTGAGCCTGTGCATTCGTGGCGAGGGCAAGGACAGTTACAGGCAGAATGATCGTTTGAATCCAGCATCGTTTGGTCATTGTTGAAGCCCCCTTCGGATGAGCCGCGTGTGCTGCGGCAGTCGAGTAAGGGCGGCAAGGAGCCGGCCAGATTCAGATGTTACAGCCGAGGTTTTCGATGACGAATCAACGCTTTTTCGTGTACCCAGGTCCGCGCAGCGCACGTCCGGGCAGCGCGTTCGTCACCTGACCGCCATCGACGACCGCGACTCCGTTGACGAAGACGTAGTTCACCCCCGTCGCTATCTGCGAGGGATTCTCGAACGTCGAGTTGTCGATGATGGCATTCGGGTCGAAAACCGTGATGTCGGCGAACATTCCCGGCTTGAGCAGACCGCGATCGCTGATACCGACGCGTTGAGCCGCGAGTGAAGTCATCTTTCGAATCGCAAACTCGAGTGTGATCACCGAGTCCTGCCGGACGTAACGACCGAGGATGCGAGGAAACGTCCCGAAGCCGCGCGGATGCCCGCGCTCGCGCCACTTGCCCGTCGAATCCGGACTCACCGCGCCGGCGTCCTGGCCCACCGATACCCACGGCTGCTTCATCACGTAACGCAGCGCGTCCTCGTTGAACGAGAAATAAATGGCGCTCGTTCGCGCGCTGTCCGCGATCAGAATGTCGAACGCGGCGTCGTAAGCATCCTGACCCCGCATCTTGCCGATTTCGGTGAGGAATTTTCCCTGGTACTGCTTGAGTGAATCGGCGCCGACTTCGTTCACCATTGTGCGGGCCGCGGTGCGGATTCCCTGAGCGCTGTCAGCACCAAGCTCGGTCTTCAGTCGAGCACGTACGGCGGGGTCCTTGAGCCGCATTACCAGCGAATCGTCGCCGCCCTCCTGGACCCACGTGTTGAGCATCGCCTGGAGGCTGGTCCCGCTGGCGATGTACGGATACTGGTCAGCGGTGATGTCGATTCCCGCCCGGCGGGCTGAATCGATGAGGGCCACTGCCTGCTGCATCTGATCGAGCGAGCGCGATTTGATGTGACGAATCTCTGCCCACGTGCCGGCGCCCGCCGCGATCTGAATCGTCTCGCGAATCGCACCGAGGAGACCGCTACCCTCGTTCCTGATGTGGGCTGCGTATCCGCCTTTGTATGGCGTGGCATACTTCGTCAGCGATATCAACTCTTCGGTCGAGAAGAAAGTGCTCGGCAGGTAGATCAATCCCGTGCCGACACCCAACGCGCCATCGCGCATGGCGGAGTCTATCAGCGCACCCATCTGCCGCATCTCCGCGTCGGTCGGGTGCCGGGTCGCGTCGCCCATCACCGCTTCGCGCACCGAGCTCGTTCCGACGTAGGTGCCGAGATTGATCGCGGTGCCGTTCTTTTCGAGGAACGCGAAATACTCTCCGAGCGACCGCCACGGATATCGCGGATTCGGTTGCTTCCCCAGCGGAACGTCGGGCCACGCCGACGATACTTCGCCGGTGATCTCGCTCGTGATACCCTGCGTGATCTTGGAAACCGCGTGCGGTCCGCGGAGAATCGTGAACTCCGAGTGCCCCAGCATGTCGATAAATCCCGGCGCTACGACCTGATCGTGCGCATCGATAACCCGCTTTGCGCTCAACCCCGCGATCGGCGGCCCGACATAAGCAATCCGATCCCCGCTCGTAGCGATGCTACCCCGATACCACGGATTCCCCGTCCCATCGACGATCCGGGCGTTGGTAATGAGTACGTCGT
>JBKOVX010000290.1:0-3732 GCA_046724115.1 Gemmatimonadota bacterium
TGCGACTTCCCGACGTTGTTACTGCTCCGAGCGACGAGTTGGATCCCAAGGCTGGCGAGGCGCTGGCGGCGATCGTCTCACGGGCGGCGGACAATCTCATCGCGATGCGACGGACCGAGGGTGGTCTGCTTGCCGCGTTCCTCCTCGAGCGCGTCGCGGCAGTCGAGTCGAGGCTCGCGCGAATCGAGGCGAGGGCTCCGATTCGGCTGAAGGAG
This sequence comes from Gemmatimonadota bacterium, assembly GCA_046724115.1. GTDB lineage: Bacteria > Gemmatimonadota > Gemmatimonadetes > Gemmatimonadales > Gemmatimonadaceae > UBA4720. The sequence goes on from JBKOVX010000290.1 coordinate 216, forward strand.
CAGCACGAGCGAATAAAACGCACCGTGTCTGAGCTGATGGGCGGCGCCGGCGGAGACCCGCAGCGCATCGCCCAGGAAATTGCAATTCTCGCCGACAAGCTCGATGTAGCCGAGGAGCTCGATCGATTCCGGTCCCACCTCGCGGCGTTCCGCGAGACAGCGCAATCCAAGACGGCGGACCCCGTCGGCAAGCGCCTCGGCTTCATTCTTCAGGAGATGGTGCGGGAAGCCAACACCATCGGCAGCAAAGCGAGTGATGCGCAAATCCAGGAAGACGTGATCGCGACGAAGGAAGAGCTCGAGCGCATCCGCGAACAGGTCGAGAACCTCGAATAATGCCGGTTCCGATCATCCTCTCATCGCCCTCCGGCGGAGGGAAGACGACCATCGCTCACCAACTCCTCGCCGGCAGGAAGGATGTTGGATACTCGGTCTCATGCACGACCAGGCCGCCGCGTCCGGGTGAGAGAGGAGGAAAGGACTACTATTTCCTGACGGAGGAGAAGTTCAGGAAGCGGCACGACGCGCACGAATTCGCCGAGTCGGCAACGGTGCACGGGCACCTCTACGGAACGTTGCGATCCGAGGTGGAACGGGTGCTCGCATCCGGACGCAACGTGATCATGGACATCGATGTTCAGGGAACGAGGCAGTTCGCAAAGGCATTCCCGGACTCGATCCTGATCTTCATTCTTCCGCCGTCCGCCGAGGCGCTCATCGCCCGCCTCGAGGCCCGCGGAACCGAGGATGTTCAGGCTCTGGTTCGCAGATTTCGCAGTGCCAAAGACGAGCTGAAGGCGATAGATTTGTACCAGTACGTAATCGTCAATGACGACCTCGATTCCGCCGTAGCGGCGGTGTCGGCAATCATTGACGGGAAGGGAGAGAAGTTCAGGCGGTCCCGGAACGGGACGCTCGATGCGCGTGTCAAGCAGCTCATCGACGGCATCCAGCTCGCCATCGATCAATACTCAGCGAGGAAGTAATGCAGGTTTTCATTCCCACCGAGGTCGCGAAGCACGCGACCAACAAGTACCTGGGAGTTCTGGTCGCCGCCAAGTACGCACGGGTGCTCAACGAGTTCCCACGCGATCGCTCGGCGCCGGGCGAGAAGAAGCTCACCACGCGCGCACTCGAAGAGCTCACCGATGGCGAGGTCGAGTATCGCGTCGTACCGCGTCGCCGCACGGAGTAGTTACCGCGCGTCCTTTCGCGGGCAGCCGCATACTCCTCGGCGTCACCGGGGGAATCGCCAGCTACAAGTCTGTGTGGCTGGCGCGTTTGCTTACACAAGCCGGCGCTGAAGTCGACGTCGTGATGACTCGCGGCGCGCGCGAGTTCGTTGGCCCAATCACATTCGAAGCTGTAACGGGACGTCCGGTCCACACCGAGATATTTGGTCCCGGCCACGCCCTCGACCACATTAGGCTCGCGCGCGAGGCAAACCTTATCGTGGTCGCACCCGCAACTGCTGACTTTATCGGGCGCGCCGCGCACGGATTGGCGGATGATCTCCTGACCGCGTGCCTCCTCGCCGCCACATCGAAAGTGCTTTTGGTGCCGGCGATGAACGACCGGATGTGGTCGCACGCGCAGACCAAACGCAACGTCGAACAGGCTCGATCGCTCGGATACGAAGTGCTCGAACCGGCCGAGGGACCGCTGGCCATAGGCGAGGGGAGCGGGCCGGGAAGGATGCCGGAACCCGAAGCGATCATGAGTCAGATCGGGCGCCTGCTCGAGGGCAAATCGGCGCTCAAGGGCAAGAAGATCGTCGTCACTGCCGGCGCGACGCGTGAACCGATAGATCCAGTGCGTTTCATCTCCAATCATAGCAGCGGGAAGATGGGCATCGCACTGGCTCGCGCTGCCTGGAGGAGAGGAGCGGATGTGACACTGATCACCGGCCACGTCGACGTTCCGCTGCCGGGCGAAATGCCGGTGGTGAAAACGACGACGGTGGAGGAGATGGCGAGATCCGTCGCGGCGAGCCTCCCGGCCGCCGACGTTCTGATCATGGCGGCGGCTCCCGCCGACTTCCGCCCGGTATCCGAGGCGCGCCAGAAAATCAAGAAGGGCAAAAGCGCGCCAAAGATCGAGCTCGAGCAGACAGAGGACATCCTCAAGTCCACCATCGCCAAACGAAAGAAAAAGAGCCTTATCATCGGATTCGCTCTCGAAACCAGCGACGGAGTCAAGAACGCGAAAGAGAAGCTCAAGTCGAAGGCGCTCGATCTTGTCGTGCTGAACAACGCCACCGAGCCCGGCGCGGGCTTCAGCGTCGACACCAATCGCGTCACCGTGATCGGCCGCAGCGGCAAAGAGGAAGATCTGCGACTGATGTCCAAGACTGATCTCGCCGAGGTTCTGCTCGATCGGGTGGAAGAGGAGATGCGTGGACGCTAAGGAGATGCTGCGGCGCTATCTCGAGCAGCGTCGCGAGCTCGGAGAGTCGGAGCTCGTCCTCGATAGCCTGCACGTCGACGAAGTCATGCAGCTTCTCGGCGCGGCGGGTCGAGCCACCGCGCAATCGAGGCGACCGAGCCTCCGCGAACTGGCGGAGGAAATCGCCAGCGAGGAAATCCAGGACTGGCGCACGTCATTGCGTCAGGCTGGCGTGAATGTTGACGCCGCTGTACCAGCGAAGAAATCAGTCGGTGACTCCGTATCGACTGAGACGGAGTTTCCTGAGCCCACTTCCCCCGAGCCCACGACCGAGATGGCCTTCAAGAAGGGAATCGTCGTTGCAGCCGAGGAAGCCGAGCTGATTCCGAGTGCGATAGACAAGCTCGACTCACTCGAAGAAATCGCGAAGAAGGTGAAGAAGTGCACGCGATGCCCGCTCTATGAAACCGCGACCAACCCGGTACCAGGGGAGGGAAACCCGAAGGCCGAGCTCGTCTGCGTCGGAGAAGCGCCAGGAGCCAAAGAAGATGAAACCGGCCGACCCTTTGTCGGTCAGGCGGGTCAACTCCTCACCAAGATTCTCGCGGCGATCGACCTAACGAGAGAGCAGGTCTTCATTTGCAACGTTCTCAAGCATCGGCCTCCCGGCAACAGAAATCCGCGGCCCGAAGAAGTCGAAGCGTGCAGTCCTTATCTGATCAGACAACTCGAGCTGATCAAGCCAAAAGTCATTGTTGCTTTTGGGACCTTCGCTGCCCAAACTCTCCTGAATTCAAAAACTCCGATCGGCCAACTCCGTGGGCTCGTCCACAAGTACCACGGGATACCGCTCGTCGTCACCTATCACCCGGCTGCTCTGCTGAGAAATCCAGCCTGGAAGCGGCCAACATGGGAAGATGTCAAGCTCGCCCGTAGAATTCTCGATAGCGGCTCCCGTCCGTGACCCCTACAAGGAGCGCCGCCCGCCCTACTCCGAAGATGCGGAGCAGGCGGTGTTGTCGGCTATGCTCATGGACCCCGACGCGATCCTTCGCGCGACGGAGTTCGTCGACGATACGATGTTCTATCGAGAGGGACACCGTCGGATTTTCCGGGCGATGCTCGCCCTGTC
>JBKOVX010000413.1:0-2621 GCA_046724115.1 Gemmatimonadota bacterium
CGCCACACCTCACCTCGGCCCAAACCTTCCATGTCGCCAAATACAGCATCGGTGGCGACGGCGGCACAGACTATCTGACGGCCGAACCGGGCACGGGTCGCGTCTTCGTGTCACGCGGAACGCACGTCATGGTGATCGACGGTCGCACCGGCAAGGTGATCGGGGATATTCCGGACACGCCCCGTACGCACGGCATCGCGCTGGCGCCAAAGTCGAATCACGGCTTCATCACCAATGGCGGTGACTCCACTGTCACCATGTTCGACATCCAGACGTTGGCCCCGATCAAGAAGATCCACGTGCCATCGGGCGGTCTCGACGGAATCATGCACGACGACTTCTCCAATCGGATCATCCTCACCAATCACAGCCGGCCGATCGGAACCGCGACCGCCATCGATCCCGCGAGCGGAGATATCCTTGGCGTCGCCGAGCTGGAGGACGACGCTCCCGAAGGCGCCGCGAGCGATGGCAAAGGCAGGCTCTTCGTCAACAACGAGAGCAAGAACACGATGCAGGTGATCGATGACAGGACCATGAAGGTCCTGACGTCGTGGCCGCTCACGCCCTGCGACGGCCCAACGGGCATCGCCTTCGACCGGGCGTCGAATCGAATCTTCTCGGGCTGCGGGAAGACGTCGGTTGTCATCGATCCCGCGTCCGGACGAGTGGTGTCGACGATCGCCAACGGCGATGGAGTCGATGCGCTGGGATGGGATGCTTCAGAAAAGCTGATCTACATACCGGCTGGCCGGGACGGCAACGTCACCGTCGTGCGGCAGGATTCACCGGACAAGTACACGGTGGTTGCCACGGTGCCGACGATGCGGGGCGCGAAGACGATTGCTGTCGATCCGGTGACTCACGTGGCGTATCTATTTCAACCGGAGTACGGACCAGCGCCGGCGCCAGCACCGGGCGCGCCACCTCCCGCGCCCGGAAGCCGGCCGCCCCGCGGCCCGGTCATCGGCGCATGGTTCTTTGTCATAAGTCATTGATGCGGAACCTCGGGGGCGGTCGAAGCTAGCAGAAACCTTCAAAGACTGACCGCCCCTTCCTTCAATACTTCGGCGCCAAATCGACCCAGCTTTCCTGCGTTCACGGTTCATCCACTCGAATGCAGCAGGTCGATTTCCATGACACGCAATTTCAGCATCACCGGCGGAGCGGCTCTGCTCGCCCTCGCCGCCTGCAGGGAGAATGGCGAGAGCGTGAGCTTTGGCTATGACTCTCTCTTCCACAGGTACGCTTTCGATCCCACCTACGCGCCCGCACCGGAGGATACTGCCAGCGCGCATTTGCGGGTGGAGGTCGAGAGAACTTTCAGCAGGCCGGGAACGTACCGCTACCACTGCACGATCCATCAGGACTCGAACGGATCTGTTGTCGAGTGATGATCAATCGCGGCTCGCTACTCGTACTCGCATTCACGGCGTCTGCGTGCAGCGTCGACGCACGCCTGAACGCACCGCCCGAGAATCCCCCGGCGGCGACAATACTATTGAAAGACGTAGTGGCGTCGAGCCTTCCCTCTCCTCTCTATCACTTCGAGTACGACGCGTCCGGAAGGATCGCCAGTGCTTCTTACGCGTCGAGCCTATACGTCTACGACCTCGCTTACACCGGCGGCAGGCTGGCCGAGATGCGGAACAACGTCGCCGGCAATCATGACCGAATCGTCTACGCCTACGACGACGCCGGCCGGGTCGCGGGAGTGAGGTACGTCGATGCGAACGGAGTGACCTTCACCGTCGTCATCTTCACTTACGACGGACAGAAGCTGACCGGCCTCGAGCGCGATCGCCGAGTCGACGGAGGGTTCATCATCGACAAGGAGATGACGTTCTCGTACTACCCGGACGGGAACCTGTTCGAACTTACGGAGCATCGTCCGCCGATCGACGGAGTGCAGGACGAAGCAACTTTCGTCGACCGGTTCGAGCAGTATGACACTGGTATCAACGTCGACGGCTTCGACCTGATCCACAGCGACTTCTTCGATCACCTGGTCGTGCTGCCAGGCGTACAGGTGCAGAAATCCAATCCGCGCAGACAGACCCGGAGCGGTGACGGCATCAACTTCACCGTCGACTTCACTTATGCCTACGACGACAGGAACAGGCCGCTGACTAAAACGGGAGATGTAACTGTCCTCAACGGGTCGAACGCGGGACAGCGGCTGCAGATCTCTTCGCTGTTTACCTACTACTGACGAAATCCGGTTGTCGCATAACGTTGTTTACGCGCGCCGGCGAAGCCGCCACCGCTCGGCGGTATCGCCCCAGAACGTTCCGATCGAACGCTCATTTGTCAGCGATCGGAGGACATATGCACAGAGCGCGAGACTTTACGGTGAAGTTGTGGCTGGCGGCCACAATCGTGACACTCGGCTGCAGCGACTCGAATCCCGCCGCGCCACCCATCAGGGACATCGAGGTCACGGTGACGACCGAGAGCGCGAGCAGCGACCTGGTGGACTCCGATGGCTATACGCTCACGTTCGACAACCGTTCCGGACAGAGCGTCAGCGTCAACACGATAGTCCGGTTCTCCGCGGTCGCCAACGGCAGACATTTCGTACAACTCGGGGGCCTTGCACTCAATTGCTCCGTCGATGGTCC
>JBKOVX010000228.1:0-6132 GCA_046724115.1 Gemmatimonadota bacterium
AACTGCCGATTCATGTACGCGTCGGCGCGCTTGCACGCCTGCAAATCGGCGGAAGAATGCGACGCGGGATACTTCGGCTCGAGATTCACAGCCATGCCGATCCTGCCTTTGCTTGCCGCTCTCGTAGAACGGAAGCGCTGACCAAAGTGTTGTTGTGGGTTACAGAGCGTTACGGGAAGATCCCCATCTATATCACCGAGAACGGCGCGGCGTTTTACGATCCGCCGCACCCGCTCGACGGCAAGATCGAAGATCCGCTTCGCGTCGAGTACTTCAGGCAGCATTTGCGCGCCGCTCATGACGCGATGCGTCAAGGCGTCGACCTCCGCGGCTATTTTGCGTGGTCGCTGCTCGACAACTACGAGTGGTCGCTCGGCTACTCCAAGCGATTCGGCATCGTGCACGTCGACTACTCGAACCAGCAACGCACGATCAAGTCGTCCGGTCGATTCTACTCCGAAGTTATCCGGACCAGGGGTGGCGCTCTGTCGCGCTGAAGGGCGCGCGCAGTTGCAGATCTCTAAAGGGAGGCGAGGGTGTCCTCGTAGGCGGCGTGTCGCGTAGCAAGAGACTCGCGCGCGCCGTTGTTGTTTGCGCGCGAGGCTCGCAGCGTGTAAGCATGCGCCCGCAAGCGGGCACCCGGCCGCCGAAGAGGATACCCTCGCCGACCGCGAACAGGGATCCATCAACGTGCGTACCTCACCGTCACGATCGAGGGAAGTTTCTTCACCCTGATCTCCTGACCGCGCACGGGCGCGGGTACTCCGTCAACCGCTGCCGAAAGGATTGGTTGATCGAGCGGGCTAAAAATCACGATTCCGCCGGGGGGCATTCTTATCCCCGTGCGCAGATTGATCGTCACGACTTTGCCGACGGCGCTCATATCGTAATTCAGAGGGCCGTATTCGGTGCTCAGGTTCGACACATGGATTCCGGGCGGTTCCTGAACCCACTCATTGCGCACGCCCGCGCCGATCACGAGTGTGCTGTCGCTCTCGCGCTCGTAGGCGAGCATATCGAGAAAACTTCTTATGTAGTCGCTGCCGACCCAGGTGTGCGGCATGTCGCCGATGAACTTCGGCGTCTTCGGATCGCGATAGACCACCTCGGCCCACTCATGCCAGGGTTCGGGGCGCTGCCCCTTGAAGAAGAAGTCGAGCAGCTCGTGAGCGCGGGCGCGTTGGCCGAGTTGGATCTGCACGCCGACGTTGCGTAGCTCGTAGGGTGTGTATGAATCCCACGGATTGATACCAGCACCGCGCAGTCTCGCGCTCTGGAAATACTTGTCGAAGGTTCGATTTAGCAGCGGGCCGGGCAGTCGACCGGCTTCTCCACCGGGACTGACGGCGATCGTTGTCGATGTCGGATCGAAGTCGGCTAGCTCCACCGAGCCCGGGATGAAGTCGATCTTGCGCGTGATCACTACCTGACGGATCGACTCGAAGAGATTCCCGCGGAAGCTGTTTCGAATTTGGGCGAAGTCGGTTGCTTCCGGTTTCCCCAGCTCCTTCGCTATGAACGCGGCGTCCTTGAATCCCCTCAGGGCGAAGAAATCATCCCAGTAGGAATGCATCGGTTTCGCGCTGTAGCCTTCATGGCTTATGGACTCGGGCAGTAATCCGAAGAACGGCTTGTTGGCTCCAACCGAGTACTGCGCCGTCATCCTTTGGTGACGCAGCGAATCCATATACGCCACCGCCTTCACCACGTGCGGCCAAATCTTCTCCAGCTCCGCCTTGTCTCCCGTATGCCGATAGTACTCGGCGACGAGATAAATGAATTCGCCGTGGCTGTCGTTCTCAGGAACCGGCGTCGCTCCATGCTCATCGACACAGCACGGCACTTTGCCATTGTCGTACTGATACGGCGCGAACCAGTCGATGAAATCCTTGACGTCCTGGTCGTGGCCGAGTCGTAGCAAGGCGGTCGAGGTCAGCGACCCGTCGCGGATCCATGAGCGCGAATAGCTGCGTGAGCCAGGTTGAATCGCCGACCCGTCGCGGTTGATCAGAATGTCCGCCAGCTGAGTGCGCAACGTCTGGGTGTAGCGAGACGCCGACGGCGGCAACGTGATGTTCACCGGACCCATCTTCTGTCGCCATTCGGCTGTCACTTGCTCGAGCTGTGATGAAACGGCTCGCTCTCCCTGACCCGGCAGCAGTGTGAGGCCCGGCGCATTCACTCCCGCCGGCTCCGGGGTGGCGCCCGGTCGAGGTGCGACCACAGTCGTCGGCGCCGCGACGTACCCGCTCCGCGCTGCGGAAAGGAGCTGATTGATGTTGAGGTCGCCGCCATGGAGTGGCACCGCGATGTCGATAGGACTCGACGTCGCGTGCGGACCCAGCTCCAGTTGGTACGCGAATGCAGCCGAAGCGTGCCCGGTCGGATCGATCACCGAGACGGAGACGGGAAGCTTTCCCACCCGCAGCCAGTCGACAATGTTGCCGTCGTCAAACGATACCGCCCCGAATCCGCTCGGCGACGCCAAGGCGCGAACGAACTTGTTGCCGGTGACGCGAACCGTTGAACCCTGGAGCGAGATTGAATCGATCGTCGCCGCTCCGCCCGGGAGATTCAGGAACTGCCACGGCGGGTTCACCTGAAACGGTCGCAACGCCAGGTAAAGCGTCAACTTCTTGTAGCCGCGCGAATTGTTGGTGATGCGATAGCGGGCGTACAGTACGGACGAATCGACCGGCCCGGCAGCGAACGGCGCTATAGTGAGGTCGATATCTTTGGTGCTCCACACCACCTGAGGCAGCGGCAAGCCTTCAAGGTTGGATGCGACTGAAGTCCTGGCATCGTTCCAGGTTACGAGCTTGCCGTCGGTCAAGAGAAACGGCTCGATTGAGAACTGTCCGCGCCCGACCTCGATCATGCCCTCTTCATTCACGAGCGCCTCGGCGCTGTCGCGATCCACGCCGAGTACGGTCCAATGCGACTGCTCGCTCGAGAACGGACGAGGATAACTCCCGCGAGGCGCTTCCCTGGCGATCGCCATGAAGAAATCATTTGCGATCGCGGCCCAGTCCAGCGGTTTGATGGCGATGTCACGAATGCCGTAGCCGCTATTCGTCTCCGGCGAGAGGAGAACGATGCGCACGTAACGGGTGTCACTTTCCGGCAGGTACAAATAGTCGCGCAAGGGCGGTGACACGTCGGCCGTCATCCGGCCGCCGGATCTCGAGGTCGTCGCGACGGGAGCCGGTGACGTGTGATGGACTGTGTATAGCGTGCGCCAGGTCTGCTTGTCGGGCGATGCCTGAACCGTATAGCTGTTTGCTCGGCGACCCGGCTCCCAGCTGATTACGAGTCCGCTGAATTCCCGTCGGCCCTGGAAATCGACGTCGATCGATTCCGCGCCTGGAGGGACTGCGCCGGGCGCGACGACTCCCCCACCCGCGGGCGCGGTCACGCGCACCGGCGCACTTCGCCAGGCGGAGCTCGGATCCGCATCTAAGGCGCGGCCGATTTCGTAACCCGAAGCCTGTGAGGATGCGATTACGTTTGGCGCCGGGTAGAATCGAGTCTCCGCACCGAGCGGTGTCACTGCGAGGTCGTCAAGCCAGACGCTGCCCTTCCCACCCGAGCCGGCGGTGATTGCGATCTCGATGGCCGCGAATTTCTTCAGCTCCCGATCGTTGGTTGGCCCCCAGGCGAACGAGATCTGCCGTTTTTTGCGAGTGATCGTCGTCCAGTCTTTCGGGAAATGGAAATTTGGATTGTTCGACCACCAGACGTTGTCGCCTGTAGAGTCAATCAGCTTGAACTCGAGAGTGTTGGTCGGCGCGTCACCCTTGATCGCGAACGAGAACTCGTAGTTGGGCGGCAGCGTCAGATTGAGCGCGCGATGGATGACGGCGTACCCGCCGTGTCCGTGGAAATCGAAATCCACCCGCATCGCCCCGCCGTGTGCCCCGCTCGGATCCGGATGCACCGACACCTCGACCCCTTCCGCCGGCGCCGTCGTCCACTGCGTTACCGAATCGAAGTTGTCCAATACTATAGTAGGCACGCCCGTTTGCGCCGGTGCCGCAACCGGCGTCGCCGGTACGACGGTGGGAATTGGATTAGGGTTGGGCGGATTCGTCGGCGGGTTTTGAGCCTGCGCCCGCAAAGACACGATGACGCCAAGAGCGAACATCGCCCCCAACGTGCAACGTTTCCCCCTTCCCTCTTCCCGCTTCCCTCTTCCCCCTATCATCCCTTCACGCTCCCGGCCATTACGCCCTGGATGTAGTAACGCTGTAAGAAAAGAAAGACTGCCAGAACTGGAATCACCGTCAACACTGACCCCGCCATCATCAGCTCCGTATCCTGCACGTGCTCCCCCGACAGATTCGCCAGCGCGACCGGCAGCGTGTAGTGCGCTTCGTCGCTCAACACGATCAACGGCCACATGAAATCGTTCCACGTCGCCAGGAAAGTCCAGATCGCCAGCGTGGCCAGAATCGGTAGAATCCCAGGCACCACGACTTCCCAATAGATACGTAGCTCCGAGGCGCCGTCGATGCGTGCGGCGTCGAGCATGTCGTCGGGAATCGACAGAGCGTACTGTCGAATCAGGAAAATTCCGAAAATGCTCGCCATCCCCGGAATGATCACGCCCCAATAGGTGTTGATCAGGTGCAGGTTCTTCATCAGCAGGAACAGCGGCAGCATGGCGATCTGCACCGGCAACACCAGCCCCAGCGACAAGATTCGGAACGTACGATCGCGGCCGCGGAACCGAAGCTTCGCAAACGCGTATCCCGCCATCGAGTTCACGACCAGCGACACCGCGGTCACTGTCACCGCTATCAGCGTGCTGTTGAACAGGTATCGCCCGAGATTGAGTCGCGTGAAGAGCTCGCGGTAATGACTGAACGTGATGCTCGAAGGAATGAGGTGCGGCGGATAAGTGCTTGCCTCCCCCGTCGGCATCACCGACGCCGATAGCATCCAAAGCATCGGAAAGATCGCAAGCAGCGCCCCACCAATCAGCAACGCATACAACACCACCTGCGACACCTGGCGTCGCGTCCGCGCCGAGCCAAGCCCGCTGCCCCCAGCCGCTCCGCCCACAGCCCCTCGCCGGTAGTCGTAAGTTGCTGTTCTTCCCTCAGCCCTCGGGCTCGATGTCAAACCCTCTCCTTCTGCAACCTGAACTGGACCAGTGTCGCAATCAAAATCACAATGAACAGCACGAAGGCGATGGCGGCCGCGTATCCCATCCGCCACCAGCGGAACCCTTCCTCGTACATCATCAGCACCACGCTCGTCGTCGCCCTGAGCGGCCCGCCCTGCGTCATCACATACGGCTCCGAGAAGAGCTGGAAGTAGCCGATCATGGTGATGACGCCGACGAACAACATCGTCGGACCGAGCAGTGGCAGCGTCACGTTCAAAAACCGGCGGAACGGCCCCGCTCCATCTATCTCGGCGGCGTCGTATAGATCCTGAGGAATCGCCTGCAGTCCAGCGATGAAGATCAACATGTTGTAGCCGAACTGCTTCCAGATCGCCAGCAGAATGATCGCCGGCATCGCCCAGTGCGGATTGCCGAGCCAGTCGATCGGACCGATGCCGACGTGTCCGAGCGCGTAGTTGAGCAGCCCGTAACGCGTGTGATACAGATACCGCCAGACGATGGCGACCGCCACGAGCGTCGTCACAAACGGCGTGAAGTAGATCGTGCGGAAGAAGCTCTTGAAGCGAACGAGCTTGGCGTTGAGGAGCAAGGCGGTCGCCAATGAGACGGCGATGGTGAGCGGCCCACCGACGAGCGCGAAGTAGAAGGTATTCCTCAGCGCCTGCCAGAACTCCGGCGTGTGCAGCAGCTTGGTGTAATTCGCGAGCCCGACAAAGCGCGTCGTCGGTGGATTGGCGATGGCGTAGATGTCGAAGTCCGTCACGCTCAACACCAGCGACGCCAGCACGGGCAGGAAAAAGAAAACGAAGATCAGAACCAGCGCCGGCGCCAGAAACCACCACGCCGCCTTACCAACATCGCCCGGATTCTGTGCGCTCATGGAAGCGCCTTGCGCTGATGCGCATTGAGCTGGCAGCGGCCAGCGTCGATAAAAGTCGTAAGCTGAGAGCTCCCAGCCATCCGGTTCATTTAGCCTGAGAGAGCAGGTACCGCCTCTTCTC
>JBKOVX010000329.1:0-3793 GCA_046724115.1 Gemmatimonadota bacterium
GGTACGGACTAATTGAGAACTACGGACACTGCCAGTCCCGGATAGTCCGCAATTAGTCCTCGGTTGTCCTCACTCCGCAGTAGGTCCGCAGTCCGCAATTAGTCCGAAATCCGAACTGATCGGTTAGTCCGCACGCCTCAATCCGCCTCAATCCGCAGTTCGCAGTTCAGATCTCGTCCCGAAGATCAGACGGAGTATCCTCTGAGCCTTCTCGGCCTTCGGGAGTGGGGCCATCCGGCGGATTCCACGGAATTGCCTCTTCGATCGACTGCTGGACGTCGGTGGTGCCGAACAGCTCCGCCCGAATGTTCTCGTGGATGTGCTCTGATTCGGGATCTTCCGGACGCGGCGTGTCGCCGAGCAGAAGTCCCTCGTGCAGCTGCTCGTCGACGAGGTGCTCGTCGATCGCCTCCGGACTCTCGGCGCGACGGACTGGGTCGACGAAGAGATTGTTGCGCACCTTGCCCAGCCCTACGACGTCGGTCACCAGACGCTCGGCGATCCGGAGTTCCTCTTCCGTTCCCACCCGACCAGTGAGGGTCACGACGCCGGAGTGGGCCGAGATCGTGACATCGTCGGGATCGACAGCCATCTGCTGGTCGAAGGTGTCACGGACGAGCGCGCGCAATTCGTTGTCGCTCAGCTCGTCGATCTCGTCGATGTCCTCGTAATCCTTTTCCACGATTCCTCCGGGTCCGCCACGGGCGGTTCAGGTTACCGGAAGAACAGCAGCGACGCGCCGATCGTCAGAGCCCGATTGTTCTTCCAGAATGAGCGGGCCTGGTTGCCGGTTATGGCCGCCGTCCCGCCGACTGGCGTCAGGTAGTACGCGGTCGGATACCGCAGTTGGTAAAGGTAGTTGCTCCAATCTGCCGTCAGCTGGAGCCTTCCACCGGGTGCGTACCTGAGCCCGCCACCGAAAGAAAATGCAAACGGGGTGCCGAAGGTGTAGGGGTCGTCCGTGACTGTGCAGCCGCAGCTGGCAACACCGGCACCAAGATTCAAAACCGGGATGATGTTGTGATAGGTCTTTTGTCCGGTGAGGTTCACCGCCAGATCGATGTCGTAGAGATTGATCGAGACGTTGTGCTTCCCGAGCTGTCTCCCTGTTCCGGTTTTCGTCGGATCGATCGCATTGCGCGCGCTGTTCACGTGGCCCCAGCGCGCGACCAGAAAGGCCGGCCCACCGACGTGGATCTGATAACGCAGGCCCCACATCGGTCCGTCCTGCGGTGCGACACCGACTGGATCCGCCGCGGCGTTGTAGTGGCCGTACATGACGGTCATTTCCTGCGAATTCTCGAGATCGCGATATGGACTCTTCTCAGGAAGATGCCCGACCTGCCCGCGCGCGGTCGCGGCAATACAAAAGAGCGCCAGTGCGCTCATCAAGTACTTCATAGCTCTAAGTCAGGAAAAAGCGTTGAATGCCGGCGAAGCTTCACCTAATCCACTCCCAGATTGACGCCCGTCATCTCCGCCGGCTGCGGGAGACCGAGCATGGACAATATAGTTGGCGCCACATCGCACAGCGCTCCGCCAGTGCGTAGCCGTTGCTCCTGCTCCCAATCCACCACCACGAACGGAACCGGGTTCGTCGTGTGCGCGGTGTGGGGACCACCGGTCTCTGGATCGATCAGCATCTCCGCGTTGCCATGATCGGCGGTGACGATGAGTCGCATCCCCGCCGACTCCGCCGCCTTCAACACTCTCGCCAGGGAGTGATCGACGGTCTCCACCGCTTTGATCGTCGCTGGAATCGATCCACTGTGTCCGACCATGTCCGCATTCGCGTAGTTGCAAAGAATGAAGTCGTGCTCGCCGGAGGAGATACCCTTCACCAGGGCGTCGGTTACACCCGCCGCACTCATCTCCGGCTGCAGATCGTAGGTTGCCACCTTCGGGCTCGGCACCAGCACGCGGTGCTCGCACGGAAAAGGAGCCTCGACCCCGCCGTTGAAGAAGTAAGTCACGTGCGGATACTTCTCGGTTTCCGCCGTCTTCAGCATGTCCAGCCCATTTGACGACAGCACCTCGGCCAGAATTCGCACCATCGACGTCGGCTCGAACGCTATCGGGACCGGAAAAGTCTTGTCGTAGTTGGTTAGCGTCGTCACCGTCACATCCGGGCGGGAGCTGGTGTCGAAACCATCGAAGTTCGACTCGATCAACGCCCGCACGATCTGCCTCATGCGATCGGAGCGATAGTTGAAGCAGATCACCGCATCTCCATCCCTCATCGCTGCGACAGGCTGTCCGTTCTCCGTGATCACGACCGGCAGCATGAACTCATCGGTCTTGCCGGCCTCATACGACTTCTGAATCGCCTCGAGCGGATCTGTCTCGCGAGCGCCCTCGCCGAGTACGATCGCGCGATAGGCGAGCTGGGTGCGGTCCCAGCGCCGATCGCGATCCATCGCGTAGTATCGTCCCGAAACGCTGGCGATTTTCGCTGGTGAACCGATCTTCCGGATGTAATTGAGCAGCTCCTGCACGAAGCCGAATGCTGACTTTGGCAGCGAGTCGCGCCCGTCGAGAAAGGCGTGAATTGCCACCCGCTCGATACCTTCCTTGTTCGCCAGATTGAGCAATGCGAAAAGATGGGTGTCGATCGCGTGGACCCCACCCGCTCCGATTAATCCCATCAGGTGCAGAGTCCCGCCGTCCCCCTTGACCTGACGGCATGCGGCCACCAGCGCCGGGTTGGTGTAGAAGCTTCCGTCGGCGATGGCCGAGGAGATGCGTACCAGATCCTGCATCACGACTCGACCGGCGCCGAGATTCAGGTGTCCCACTTCGCTGTTGCCCATTTGTCCTTCGGGCAGGCCGACGCGAAGTCCGGATGCTTCCAGCAGAGTGCGCGACCCCCGAGCCCAGAGTGAGTCCCAGGTCGGCGTGTCGGCGAGAGCTATTGCGTTTCCTTCGGTTTCGGGGCGATATCCCCAGCCATCGAGGACGATAAGTGCGACTGGTCGCGCGCGAGGTGTGCTTGCCATTATATCAGTAATGTAATCCTACCCGATTCGAGGGCGATAACGGCGTAATGGAAATCTTCAGACCAAAACAGGAATCAGGTTTGGAAACACGGCGGCGGCCGGACCGCGCGGGCGAAGGTGACCGCCGTCGCGGCACGTGGAAGGATTTCCGCCGCGCTTACCCCGGTTTCGTGTTCGTTCTCGGACTCGGCCTGATGGCAATGGTCGGAGTCGATGCCTGGCTCATCGCCAAGAGGGTCAAGTACAATCACGACGTCACGGTGCTCCGCGAGCACATGACCGATGCCGAGCGCGAGCGCACCGACGCCATCGTGAAGTCGGAACAGAACAAGCTGCAAATCGCAATCGAGCTGGCCAAGCGCCAGGCGAAATTCGACAAGAGGCTGCACCTGAACGTCTCCGTCGATAGCGCACGGATGTATCTGACCCGTGAAGGAGCTCTGCTGAGGGAGATGCCGGTCCAGTTTGGGCCAGAGCGAGTGGCCTCGGACACCTCGAGTACTCCTCCGGCTCCGCTCCCGCGCGGCGAACGCACGGTCGCGGATATCTCGGATACGAAGATCACGCTCGACGGTGGTACCCAGATCCTTTCGTCTCCGAATGAGAATCTTGCCAACGATTCGACGCCCGTTCCACCGGGCGCGCTGCGCATCAGAAAAGAAGACATGGACGCCATCATGCCGAACCTTAGCGCGGGTATGAAGGTATACTTTTACTGACGCCACATGTTTTTCGATGGCGTATAACTCGACCGATCGATTAACACAGGCTCATTGGGGCAGCACATGGGAGTAAGC
>JBKOVX010000286.1:0-7371 GCA_046724115.1 Gemmatimonadota bacterium
CAAGGGGACTCCCGCGCGGGGTCTACGTCCACGTCGTGAAGGAAGATCCGATGCGACGCGGGCTTCTCGTCGCGGGTACCGAGCGAGGCGTTCACGTCTCGTTCGACGACGGTGACAATTGGCAGCCGCTGCAGCTCAACATCCCGGTGACTTCCATGCGCGACTTCGAGTTCTATGGCAACGATCTCATCGTCGCCACCCACGGTCGCGGATTCTGGATCATCGATGACATCAGTCCGCTGCGCCAGCTGAGCGATGCGATCACGCGCGACGACGCATTCCTCTTCAAGCCCGCCGAAGCCATCAACTATATAGAAGGCACTGATAACGGCACGCCGCTGCAGAAGGACGAGCCGCAGGCCGAGAACCCGCCGAATGGTGCGGCGATCGATTACTACCTGAAGCGAAACGCGACCAGTGCAGTGACAATCGACATACTCGATTCATCCGGCGCAGTGATTCGCACATTCTCGAGCGATCCCAACGCGCAGGGGCCTCAAGTTGGCAGAAGGGGAGTTATCGCTCCCCCGCCGGCGCCGGGGATTCCAAGAGTTTCGCCGCTGTGGCAAACGAGCCCGCAGCCGCTTGCCGCCACCGCCGGAATGCATCGAGTGGTGTGGAATCCTTTGCGGCCGCGTCCGCGCGGCGCGCCAGCCGCGGATGAAGGCGGTCCGCTCGATACGCGATATGTCGGGACGTTCACCGCGCGGCTCACCGTCAATGGCAAAACTTTCACTCAGCCGTTCAGCGTCAAGCCGGACCCACGGGGACTGCGAGCGTAGCGTGTCAGCGCCGCGGCGACATTAAGCTGTGCTTAATCGGCTTTACTCGGGCATGCCATTTGCCGAATTTTTCTCCACGCAGTGAACTCGAGGTTCTTAGATGTCTGAAATTCTGGTGAAGTTCGACGAACCAATCATAAATCCGCGCGGAGCGCTCTACTTCGCTGAGGCGGTCGGCCGTCAGAGGGAAGAAGACGACCTCTGGGAAGGATGGATCGAATTCGAAGCGCTCGACGGAGATGGCGCCTCGATATCATCCCTTCGCGAGACGACGCAACCCAATCGAAGGGATCTGGAGTACTGGGCGCAGGGACTGTCCATGGTCTACCTGCAGGGTGCCCTGGCACGGGCAGAGGGGACCCTTCTCACTCGGCCGGAGCAGGGCGAGCAGCCAGGCGAGTAGGCACGGCCTCCGTCAGGGAGGCCGGAGATGTCAGGCTATTGACATTCTGTCAACCCATTGACATCCTATCTCCGTACCCGACGGAGAACCCTGATGAAAAGCCGCGGACTCGAACAACTCGGCCGCCGAGAACGTCAGATCATGGAGATCGTTTACCGGCGGGGCAGTGCCAGCGCCGCCGAGGTCCTCGCTGATCTTCCAGATCCGCCTACTTATACCGCGGTGCGAGGGATGCTGCGGCTGCTGGAGAGCAAAGGGCATCTCCGACACGAGCAGGACGGCCCGCGCTACGTCTACCACCCGACCGCCGATCCGGATCGCGTCAGCAAATCCGCGGTGCGTCACCTGGTAAAAACATTCTTCGACAACTCCGCCAGCTCCGCCGTCGCCGCAATGGTCGGCATGTACGAAGATCGCTGGAGCGACGAAGATCTCGACCAACTCGAGCAGCTGATCGACAAAGCCCGCGGCAAATCAGGCGGGGGAGGGGGAGGGCGCTGATCATGACTCCCTTCGTTATCGCATTACTCGCCAAGCTGACGCTGATCCTCGCCGCCGGCTTGATCGTCACGGCTGGTCTCCGCGGCGCGTCGCCGTCAATACGTCATCTCATCGTCCTGGCCACCCTCGTCTGCGGTTTCACACTTCCGGCGGCGATGGTGATCTCGCCCTCGTGGGACGTCGGCGTTCTGCCACAATCGCCGCTGAACCTTTTCAACTCCAAGCCCCGCATACAACCCGCGGCCCCGGTGCAACCGGACGCATCGAGTCTGGTAAGCACCACACGCTCGTCAGAGAAGACATCCACCGCGCCACTGATATCGAGTGGGCGAGTGTCGTCCGCTGCTCCCATCGATCTTGCGGCGCCTGCCGGCTCCGGGAATCGCAGTTCGTATCTGTTTCCACTCCTGTGGCTGGCAGGATTCGTCCTCATCGCCACCTGGCTCGCTGTCGGGCGAATTCGTCTCCGCTACATCGCTCGTCAGGCGTGGCCACTCGGCCCCGACTGGGAAAGCATTCTCGACGAAGCGCGCGCGGAAGCGGGCGTCACTCGCGATGTCAGGCTTCTCTCCAGCTCCGTCGTAAGCACGCCGCTCACGTGGGGATCGATTTCTGCCGTGATACTTCTGCCGGAAGACGCGCTCGACTGGTCCGAGGAGCATCGCCGAGTCGTGCTGCGTCATGAGCTCGCACACGTCGCCCGTCGCGATTCATTAGCCCAGCTTCTCGCGGGCTTCGTGTGCGCGCTCTACTGGTTCCATCCGCTGGTCTGGATGTCAGAGCGTCGCCTTCGCGCCGAGTGTGAGCGCGCTTGCGACGACAGGGTCGTCTCACTCGGCACGCCGGCGACGGAGTACGCATCGCATCTCCTGGAGGTCGCGCGTTCGGCACGAGCATTCGGAGCGCCCGGATTCCTCTCGGTGGCGATGGCGCGTCCATCGCAGCTCGAAGGACGTTTGCTCGCCGTGCTCAATGAATCGCGGCGCCGGGTTTCGGCGTCTCGCGGAGCACGAGCAGCTGCGTTCGTGGTGGCGGCGCTGGTGCTGCTGCCGTTGGCTGCCTTCCGTCCCGTTTCGAGAGACACTCAGCCAGGCGCGCGCATGGCGAGAGTCGAGAGGCCGACGATCGTCGAGTACGGGCCCAACCTGATCATTCCGCCCGAATTCAGGAAGCAGAATGGAATTGTGAAACCGCAATCTGCCGGTTCCGTCGTCAACACATACAGTCAGCAGAGCGTGGACTCGACGTTCCAGCTCTCGGCACCGGTCAAGAGCGGCGGCACGCTCGATCTCGATCTGAAAACCGGCGGTGGTGTCACGATTACGAGTTGGGACAGAAATGAAGTGCAGGTTCGCGCGACGCTCCGCGGACGCGATTGGCGGGACACCCGCGTCACTCTCAAGCCGTCCGATGGCGATGCGGTGCTGGAGAGTCAGTTCGTCGGATCGTCGAACAATCAGAGCACCAGCCACAGGTTCATTATTCAGGTCCCGCGGAGCTTCAACGTGCGGATCAGATCAGCGGGCGGTGCGATCTCGCTCGCCGACGTGTCGGGAAAGTTCACCGGTACCACCGGCGGTGGCGAGATCACGATCCGGAATGCGAACGGCGACGTCAGTATTCGTACCGGTGGCGGCGAAGTACTGGTCGAGGATTCAAATCTTAACGGCACGGTCTCGACTGGCGGAGGACTAGTCAGAGTCATGAGAGTCAATGGGAGGTTCAGTGGATACTCGGGTAGCGGGCCCGTGATCTACACCGACTCGCGTGATCCCAAGTACGACGGTGGGGTTGGAGCCGGCATCGGTGAAGGCGCCGCTTCCGCGAGAAGTGGCACCGCCAGCGTCAGCGCGACTGCCAGCGCGTCCACGGTGACGACAGCGACTGGCCGGAAGACCGTGACCAGCTACGTCGATAATGGAGCGGGAAAGGGCTACGGTTACGGAAGCGGCGCGATAAGAATGACCGCCGCTGGCGGCGAGCTCTCGCTTCCTTCCGCGCCGCAGGGTGCGCGAGTTACCACAGGTGGTGGTCGCATTTCGATTGGATCGTCGGGCGGAGAAGTCTACGCTCAAACCGGTGGTGGCCCGATCGACATCGGTCCCGCCAGTGGCTCGGTTGCCGCGCTTACCGGCGCGGGCGACGTCAACATCGAGCTGAAGGGATCGGGCTCACACAGCGTCGACGTCACGTCGGGAACGGGTCAGGTCGTCATCGTCGCGCCGGCCGATCTCAACGCGACACTGGATCTGGAGACTGCCTACACCAACAACTTTCGCGGCAAGACGCGCATCGTCAGCGACTGGCCGGTGAACGTCACCGAGACGAACACCTGGGACGACAGTCACGGGACGCCGCGGAAGTACGTCCGGGTGCGTCAGAACGTGGGGAAGGGTGGAGCGCTGATCCGCGTTCGAACGGTGAACGGGAATATTGTGCTGAAGAGGGGTAGCTAAAAAGCGCCTTGATGGTTTGGGGAGAGAGGCCAACGCGGGCCGTTGATCGTTGCCCTTGGCGAACCAAGTCAGATCGCGACAAAATCTCCGGCCCGCCTTGCCCCTACGGGGCAGGCGACGCGCCTTGACTCCTTTCTGGTCTCGCGACGCTCGGAGCTTCCCGTCTCGCTCCAACCCCACCTCCCCCCACAAGCTCGTCGAGAGCTCGAAATATTCCGTCGGCCCCCGGATTCACAGCGGCTGGTGACAGGTAGCTCCAACGAATCACACCGTTGCCGTCGATGACAAACAGTGCGCGTTGGGAGACCCCCTGATCCGCGTCGTAAGCTCCGTAGCGCCGCGATACCTCGCCCTTGGGCTCGAAGTCTGACAGAAGAGGAAACTTTATCCGCAACGCCTCGGCGTAGGCCTTGTGGCACCACACGCCGTCCACGGAAACACCGAGAACCTGCGCGCCGTACGTCGCGAACTCGTCCCGCATCTCGTTGTACAGCGCTATCTGAGCTCCGCATACCGGGCTCCAGTCTGCCGGATAAAACGCCAGCACCACTGGCTGTCCCTTGAAATCGGAGAGCGAGAAGGTCCGATCCGGCAACGATTTGAGCGTGAACGGAGGCGCCGGTGTGCCCGCTTGGAGAATTGCATCGCTGCCGGGAGCGCGACCTTTTGGCGACGACGATCCGGTCTCAAAAGATGATGTGCTCATGTGGGGCTCCTCCTATCACTGCCCATTGACTGCGGTCATTCATTACTAATATGCCCGGATTGCCCTTTCTCGTCGAGCGTAGATCGCAATGCCCACGAGGTTCGCCACAAGAATTACGGAAATGATCTTCAACGCGAACGTGCGCCAACTCGCCACGTCGATTATCGGTAACACCGACAACGTCGAGTAGATGAGCGAGACGACGAATCCGGAAATCGATGCAACGCGCAGCCACAACGGCACCCGACGCCCCAGATTCCGCGCGCCGAAAATCGGAATCGCAAACAGCGCCAGGTAGGTGAGCGCGTAGAAGATCCCCGCCGCGTTCTCCAGTAACTGAAACGCTTCCTGCACTCCAACGCCGGCCTGTCCCGCCAGTGACAGCGCTATCATGATTGCGCTCACGAACAGAATGGAGTTGACGGGAGTTCTGAACCTCGGATGCAGCCGGGTGAACCACGCAGGCAGCAAGTTGTCCCAGCCGGTTACAAGCGGAAGCCTGGTGCTGCCGTTGAACAGCATCGTCACGACTCCCATCTGTCGCAGCAAGACAAAAAGAATCAGTGTCGGGACTACGAGCTGGGCTATTCCCGAGCCCTCGAATCCAATGCTCAGTGTCTGCGGAATCGGGCTGACGAGATCGATTTGGTCTCGCGGCACCAACGCGATCACGCTGTTCGTGCCGAGTATGAACATCAGCGCGATGATTGGAGCGGCCAGCAGAACGGAGCGCGTTATCGCGCGCGTCGGACTGCGCGTCTCCCCAGCCATGATCGCAACGTACTCGAATCCACTCAACGCACCGAGCGCCATCTTGCCGAAGATGTTGAGACTGTATGGAGTAAAGGTGGGCGCCGAGACATCGAGCGGATGATACGCGACCGGTCGGCCGTGGCCGATAGCGACCAGCGGAACTATCAGCAGCGCCGTGAAAGTGAGTATGTGTGCCAGTCCGCCGATGTCGTGCACCCATCGACCGACCCCCAGACCAAACACCGCGACCACGGTAACGAGCACCAGCGCCAGCGTGCTCACCGTCGGCGTGTACCACCACAGGCGTGAAAGCGACGCCGAGCTGCCGCTGAGCAGATACGACGCGTTCGTCGCGATCGTGACGCCGAAGGTTGCGCCGATCAGCAGCGCGTACGCCCAGAGATTCCAGGCGACCATGAAGCCGGCGAACCGGCCGAGAGCGATCGTGGTCCACTGATACAGTCCGCCCTCGAGCGGCATCAGCCGGGTGAGGTATATCACGACCGCGGCTTGCGGCAGGTAATACGTCGCGATCGCCAGTAGCCAGAAAGCAGTGTGGGCGCTGCCGATTTTGGCCGCCGTCCCCACCCAACCAGATCCCACCACATAGAGGATCTGCATCAGGACTAAGTCGATTAGCCCGAGCTCTTTACGGAGCCCGGCACTCCTCGCCTCGACCTCGGCGACGCGCTTTACCGCGACCTGGGTGGACAAGGCCTTAAAACTTCCCTATTGACAAACGGGCGCCACTGTTGAATTTTCAGCATGGTTGATTTTTCAGCATACCATGAACTGACCAGTCGAATCCCAGGCGAACCCCAATGGCCGCTACGCTGATGCCGAAACCAGACGAAACACCAGCTGCCCTCTCCCGTAGAGAGAGACAAGTGATGGACATCCTGCACCGTCGCTCCGGTGCGACCGTGGCCGAAATCATGGCCGATCTCCCCGATCCGCCGACTTACTCGGCGGTGCGCTCGGTTCTGCGCATTCTCGGCGAGAAGGATTTGATCAAGCACCGGGAGGATGGCCCGCGCTACATATACTATCCGGCCAAGCCGACCGAGACGGCTCGCGAAGACGTTCTTGCGCACGTCGTCCGAACCTATTTCGGCGATTCGCCGGAGCAGGCGGTAACCGCGCTTCTCCGCATGTCCGATGTCGATTTGACCGACGCCGAGGTCAAACGGCTTCGCAACAGCATCCGTCGCGCTCGCCAGAGCGGGAGATAACGCCAATGATCTCGAACATCTTCTCCAGCTTTGCGTTCAGCAGCTCGAGCATCTCGATGATGATGCTGCTCGTCAAGGCGACGCTAATTCTGCTGGTGGCGGTCGGAGTCACGCTCTCGATGCAACGTGCATCGGCTGGCGCTCGGCATCTCGTTTGGCTCGTGACGCTCGCCACATTGCTTCTGGTCCCTGCTCTCACCGCGTGGGGGCCGATTCCCCTGAGAATTCTACCGGCAACCACCGCCGCCGCGCCGAGTGTTGCGCCGACCATCGACCCCGGAGCGGGGAAGACCGACGGCCCCAAATCCGACAAGGTGGCAAAAGCGAACGCTTCCGCGATCGCCGAGCCTCGCGCGACGCCCGCTCCAACGCCTTCGCTCGAGCAGGAAATCGCGAGCTCGCCACTCCTGAGTGGAATCTCGATCGTCGTGCTGCTCTGGGCAGTCGTTGTTCTCGCCATCGGCGCGTCGCTCGGGTACGCGGCGATGTTGGTGAAGCGCATCGTCAATCGTGCGCGGCCGCTCGACAGTGAAGACTG
>JBKOVX010000171.1:0-1663 GCA_046724115.1 Gemmatimonadota bacterium
GCGTACTACAAGTCTGTCGTCGAGGCTGGCGTGTACATTGGCGGAGACCCGCTCGAAGGGCCGGAGACAGGAACTACGGTACGAATTAAGGACGGAAAGCGGCGAGTGCAAGACGGCCCTAATCCTGCTGCCAAGGAGCAATTGGGCGGATTCATGATTTTGGAGCTGCCCTCCCTAGACCATGCACTCGAGTGGGGGGCGCGCTGCCCGGCGGCTTCGGGCGGCGCGGTGGAGATTCGCCCGCTTTCGCCTCGATTCAAGGACAAGGTCAAGGGATGAGTGGAAATGGTGAGGAGGATATCCATCGTGAGATCGAGCGGGTAGCCCGTGAGTCATACGGCCGCCTGCTGGCTTATCTCTCCGCTCATACTCGCGACGTTGCCGCTGCCGAGGACGCGCTCAGCGAGGCATTGCTCACCGCCCTCAAGGTCTGGCCGCGCGATGGCCTGCCACAAAATCCCGAGGCGTGGCTGCTGACGGCAGCCCGACATTCGATTATCGATCTGATTCGTCACCAACGTGTCGTTTCGGAGAGCGAGCCAACGATCGTGTTGCTTAGGGAAGGTTCCACCGAGATGAACTTATCAACTGCGTTTCCGGATGAAAGGCTCAAACTGCTTTTCGTGTGTGCTCACCCGGCGATCGATCCGGCGATGCACACGCCGCTTATGCTTCAGACCGTTCTCGGCCTGGATGCAGTGCGCATTGCCGGCGCCTTCCTGGTTTCACCGAAAACAATGGGCCAGCGGCTAGTACGTGCCAAAACCAAGATTCGCGACGCCGGTATCCAGTTCGAGGTTCCCGACAAACGCGAATTACCCGAGCGGCTCGAGGCGGTGCTGGAAGCTATTTACGCGGCCTTCGGTATCGGCTGGGATGATATGGCGGGTGTGGACCGGCGTGGCCGGGACCTGACCGAGGAAGCGATCTGGCTGGCGCGCGTTCTTCTCGAACTCATCCCCGGCGAGCCTGAGGTCCGGGCTCTGTTAGCGCTCATGCTGTACTGCGAAGCCCGACACGCAGCGCGACGCGGACCTGAGCGCGAGTACATCCCGCTTTCCGAGCAGGATCCCAACCAGTGGTCGTTTCCTTTAATAGAGGAGGCGGAACAACATCTCGCTGAAGCTTTCAAATCCGGACGATCTGGCCGTTTTCAATTCGAAGCCGCCATTCAGTCGGTGCACACTGAGCGCGCACGGAGCGGACGGACCGACTGGGCAGCCATCACTGCGTTTTATCAACAATTAATTCGCATATCCCCCACGCTCGGCACGTGGACTGGGTATGCAGCAGCCCTGGCTGAAGCGAATGGACCTCAAGCCGGGCTTGCCGTTCTGAACGCGATCGAGTCAGACTCTGTTTCTTCCTATCAGCCCTACTGGGCGGTTCGCGCTCACCTTTTGCAACAGCTTGGGAAGACGCCTGAGGCGCTGGACGCTTATGACCGGGCGATTGGCCTGGCTGAAGATCCGGCGGTAAGAGAGTTCCTGCTCAAAAGGCGGGGCCAATTTTTTTCCTGCCTCCCTGTAGAAATCGCCCCACCTGACCCGTCACCCATAGAGAGGCGGCCTAGCGATGAAGCTTCGCCACCCGAGAGGTGAAGGATGTGCCCATTCTGCTTGACGACCGTGGGGTTAATTGTTGCCGGCTCTGTGTCCACAGG
>JBKOVX010000283.1:0-4161 GCA_046724115.1 Gemmatimonadota bacterium
CGACATGTACCTGCGCATGTTGGACGAAACCGTAAAGCGAGTTCTTCGCGGCGACGACGCGCCTCGACTCCAGCCGTCGGAGATCTCTGTCGACGTGCCCTCATACCTGCCCGACGAATACATCAATTCCCAGGACGCCAAGCTCGACATCTACCGCCGTCTCACTCACATGACCGAGCTCGCTGAGATAAGGGCGTTGGAAGACGAAGTACGGGACCGCTTTGGCATACTGCCTGAACCGGCGCGAAGCTTCTTCCGGGTCGCGCTTTTGAGAGTCCTCGGCGGTGCCTCGGACATCGAGTCCGTGCTGGTGCGCGGAAACGAGGCCCGTATTACCTTTCGCGAGCACGCAGTGCCCCGTATGAAGGGGATTTCCGCGGCTTTCCACGAGGTACAGTTTCAGGCGGAGGTGCGACGCGCTCACCCGCTGTCACTCAAGCTCACCCGCCTAGGAGGAGCTGAGATGCTCGATGGACTTGTCCGTGCCCTGACTACACTGCGGCCCACCTGACCAACCCCGTACTACTCGACATGAAACGCAATATCGTTGTTGCCGCGGCAGCGGCTTTTACAATTTCAGCCTGCTCAGGGCTGAAGGACGCTCTCAACGCGCACACAGATTGGGTCGCGCGCGCCGAAAAGGCCGAGCTCACCGTCGTCAAGCTGTCGAACCTTCTCGGCAAGTCTCGCGCTCCGGTTCGCAAGGACATCGCCAAGTCCATTGCCAACGTCTGGGTCGATTACCAGCTGTTGGGATATGCCGCTGCGCACAACGATTCGCTGAGCGATCCAAAGCAGATCGATGAGGCGATGTGGCCGGCGATCGCCAACCTCAAGGCGCGCAAGTGGTACGACATAGTCTCCAAGAACTGGGGAGTCGAGGATACCGCCGCGGCCCGACGCCAGTGGGAAAGCGGTCAGATCCTCGGCGCCGATCACATCCTGCTTCTCACGCAGGGCATGAACGACGCGCAGAAAGCCGGCGTCAAGAAGAAGATCGACGCGCTGCGCGCCCAGGTCACGCCGGCGAACTTCGCCGAGATGGCGCGCAAGAACAGTCAGGACCAGGCATCGGCGAGAGCCGGCGGGTCATTGGGCCTGTTCCCGCGTGGGGCGATGGTGCCGGAGTTCGAGAAGGCGCTGGTGGCGCTCCAGCCAGGCCAGATCTCGCCGGTCATTCAGACCCAATACGGCTACCATATTATCCACCGCCCGACGTACGATCAGGTAAAGACTCAGCTCCTGCAGTACTCGAAGGGCAAGACCGTACAGGTCGCCGAGAGTACCTATCTCGCCAAGCTGGAGCAGAGCGGCAAGATCGAGGTGAAGAAAGGAGCCGTCGCCACCGTTCGCGCGCTCGGCAACGATCCTGATGCCTATCGTCGCGACAACACGGTTCTGGCGACGTCTACGGCCGGGAAGTTCACCGCCTCACGACTCGTCGGTTGGCTGGAGACTCTGCCGCCGCAGGCGCGCGTCCTCGATCAGATCAAGCAGTCGCCCGACTCGCTGATCGTCCAGCTCGTTCGCAACTTCGTCAAGAATGAGCTCGTGCTGAAGCAGGCGGACAGCGCCAAGGTCCAGATCGATTCCGCCGAGATGAATCAGCTTCACTCGAGCTTTATCAACGCAGTTCGAAACGCGTGGGCGTCACTGGGAATAGCGCCACAGTCGCTGGCCGACAGCGCCAAGTCCGAGGACGCCCGCGAGAAGCTCGCGATCAAGCGCATCGACGATTACTTCCAGCGAATGGTGCAGGAGCAGGCTCCGTTCGTGCCGGTGCCGACGCCGCTCGCCAACGTTCTGCGGGAGAAGTACAAGTATTCCTTCAACGATGCCGGCTTCGATCGCGCCGTTCAGGAAGCCTCGAAGATCCGCAGCTCGGCAGACTCGGCGCGCAGTGCGAGCCAGCCGCAGACCGCAGTTCCGCTTGGGCTCCAACCCCGCGCGCCGACCGGAAGTTCGACACCGCCGTCGGCTTCGTCCACCACACCCGGCGCGAAGAAGTGATTGAACCAGCTTTCACGGGTGGTGTAGGAGCTCGGATGATGAAGCGATTCGTTATCGCCGCGGCGTTCGCGCCGATTGCTGCCGTGGCGCAAATTCCGGCGGTCACTCCCAATGGAGTGCCGCCGGCCCTCCCCATCGACAGAGTGGCTGCCATCGTCGGCGACCAGACAGTGCTGTGGAGCGATGTGATCACGGCAATCAACCAGCGCCGAGCGCAGGGATTGCAGCTGCCTCCCGACTCCGCCGGTCAGGCGGCACTCGCGAAGACCGTGCTCGGCGAGCTGGTCGACGAGGAGATCCTCGTTCAGAAGGCGAAGGAGATGAAGCTCGAGGTGACCGACGCCGACATTACCGCCGGCGTCGACAGACAGATCAAACAGGCGCGCTCCCAGTTCCAGTCTGACGAGGAGTACCGGGCCGAGCTGCGAAAGGCTGGTCTCGGTACTCCCGATGAGTATCGAAAGGGTCTCATCGAGCAATATCGGCGTCAAAATCTCCAGCAGAAGGCTTTTGCGGAGCTGCGGAAGCGGGCAAAACCCGTCAACGTCACCGATGAAGAAGTGACTGCTGCCTTCGAGCGCAGCCGCGCCGATCTGCAGAAGCGTCCGGCGACAGTCACGTTCAGGCAGATCATCGTCGCGCCACACGCGTCGGCTGCGGCGAAGGCGAAAGCCAAAGCGCGCGCTGACTCGTTGCTCGTGGAAATCCGAAAGGGTGGTGATTTCGAGCAGATCGCCAAGCGCGAATCGATGGATCCGGGAACGAAGCAGCTTGGCGGCGACCTCGGCTGGAACCGGCGCGGCAGCGGGCTCGTGCCCGAGTTCGAGGCGATGATGTTCGCGTTGCGTCCGGGCGAGATCAGTCCGGTGATCGAGACCGCGTTCGGTTACCACATCATTCGCGTCGATCGCGTGCAGTCTGCCGAAGTGAAGGCGCGGCACATTCTGATCGCGCCGGTGATCGACTCCGCCGACGTGGCAGCGGCGAAGGTTGAAGCGGACACCGTCGCCGCGCAGTGGCGTCGCGGCGTTGCTTACGACTCGCTCGTCAAGAAGCATCACGATCCGACGGAAGAGAAGGGCGTTCTGCAGCCGTTCCCCCGTGACTCGCTGCCGGCGTCGTATTCTGCCGCCCTCACTGGCGCAAAGGCAGGCGACATCACGAACCCCTTCCAGCTCACGAATCCGCGCGGTCAGCCGAAGTACGCAGTGCTGCAGGTGGTAACTGCCACCGACGCCGGCGAGTACAATCAGAGCGAGATTCGCGACCAGATTCGTGCACAGCTCTCGGAGGAGCGCTCGATCAGGCAGTTGCTCGACGAGCTGCGAAAACAGACCTACGTGTCGCTAAGGATGTAGATGGGAAAAGCGCGTCTTGCCATGACCGTCGGGGATCCCCGCGGGATTGGACCAGAGATCGTCGCCAAAGCGCTCGCTGACCCACGGGTTGGCGAGCGCTGTGACGTTGTGGTGGTTGGACCGACCGGAACCGGGGTGGCGGTCGCCGAATCAGTAGGAGACTGGTCCGCGCGCGGCGATGCAGCTCTCGCCGGAAAACTGAGCGGACTCGCCATCGAGCGAGCGGTCGAACTGGCGCAAGAAGGCGAAGTCGAAGGAATCGTCACCGCGCCGATCGACAAAGCCGCGCTCCTCGCTGGAGGCTACGACTTCCCCGGCCACACCGAGATGCTCGGCGAGCTGACCGGCTCGCGCGTGGCAATGATGCTCGCGTCAGACAAGCTGCGTGTGGTACTGGCGACTACACATCTCCCTTTGCGCGATGTTGCGCGCAAGCTTACCGGCGAATCGATAATCGATGCCGCTCGCGTCACTCGCGAAGGACTTCAGCAGTGGTTTGGCATCACCGAGCCGAGAATCGCTTTGTGCGCTCTCAATCCCCACGCCGGTGACGGCGGCAGGTTTGGTGACGAAGACACCAGAATCCTCGCACCGGCCGCGCGGACCGCGAAAATCGCCGGCCCGTTTCCGGCAGACACGGTTTTCGTCCGCGCCATGCGCGGCGAGTTCGATGTGGTGATCGCGCCCTACCACGATGTCGGAATGACGGCGATCAAGGTGGCGTCGTTCGGCAGCGCGGTGAACGTCACGCTGGGGTTGCCGTTTCCCCGCACCTCGCCCGACCACGGAACAG
>JBKOVX010000464.1:0-3916 GCA_046724115.1 Gemmatimonadota bacterium
ATCGTAGTCGTCATCATCGGCATTCTTGCCGCGATTGCGATTCCGAAGTTCGCCAATACCAAGGACAAGGCGTACGTCGCCGCGATGAAGTCTGACCTTCGCAACATGGCGACCTACGAAGAGCAGTACGCTGCCGACAACAACGGCGCGTATTTCTCCGGAACCGCGACCTACACTACGCCCCTTCAGGGCTTCACGCCCTCGCAGAACGTGACCGTTACGGTTACGGCAGTTGCTGGCCCGCCTCCGTCGTGGAGCGCGACCGCTACGCACTCGCAGTCTGCCAAGGTTTGCGACATGACCAACGGTGTTATCACCTGCGTCTAATTAGGCTGACACCAGCCTGAGGAAAGCGGAGCGTCTAAAAGCGCTCCGTTTTGCTTTTTAGGACACGAATGATTCGATGACGCCGGCGCTATCTGCGTGACGGCGTAAAGCTGGGGGAGTGCGTTGCTTCCACAATGCGCTCATCGCTCGGCACGCCGGCCCGCGGATACACCCTGGTGGAGCTGATTGTCGCCCTGCTGCTTTTTGCAATCGGAGGGTTGGCGCTGGCGGGTACGAGCGCGCTCATCGGACACGCGCTGAACGTCGATGTTCAGCGGGAGCGGGCGGCGCGCCTCGCGTCGCGGCAGATCGAGATCCTTTCCGCGGCGTGCCACGAAGCCGTGAACGGGAGCCAGATTACGCCGCCGATCAACTCAGAATGGACGGTGTCGCGACCGGACCCGGTGCACATCGAGGTCAGCGAGTCGGTGAGCTATCCGAGCTCGAATGGCCGGCGCACCGATTTGTATCGGGCGCTGGCAGTGTGTCCATAGTGCGCGGCAAGACCGGCTTCTCTCTCGTCGAGCTGGTGGTGGTCCTCGCCATCCTCGGAATCATCGGTGCCGCGATGGGAGCGCTGCTCTTTCGCCAGCAGCGCTTCTACCGTGGCGCGAGCGAGCTGCTCTACGCACGTCAGGGAGTTCGTGATGCGATGGAGGTACTCGCCAGCGACCTGCGCGGGATCTCTGTCGCGGACACCGTGCGTCTTCTCGCCGACTCGGCGATCGAGGTCTTCGCGCCGATCGGCGGTTCGGTGGTTTGTCAGGGCGTCGGAGTGGCGGAGGTCGGTTTGCCAGCCGTCTCTCCGTCGGACAACACTCTCACCTGGTTGCTTTCACTGCCGGACACGGGCGATCTGGCGCTCTTCTACCAGGCCGGTGTCGCGAACGGCGGTCGGTGGGAGCGTCATCGGATCACCGGATTCGCTTCCCGCTCACTGGCGTCCACATGTCCAGCGTCGGCGGGCCTGGCGCGCGACGAAGACGTGGCCGCCGACCGGCAAGGATTTCAGGTCGGCCTCGACGCTCCTTTGAGCAGCGGGGTGCTTCCCGGCGCGCCAGTGCGATTCGTCAGACGTGGACGGTACAGCCTGTACCGCGCGTCCGACGGTGATTGGTATCTGGGATACCGTCGCTGCAACGCGATCGGTTCTTCTGTGTGCGGTGCAATACAACCATTGAGCGGCCCCTATCGGAGCTACAGCAGCAACAGCGGCACATCGGGCCTGGTCTTCGAGTACTTCGACACGCACGGCGCCCGCCTCGATGCGTCGTCGCCGCTCGATCTGACTCGGATAGACATATCCGCGCGCGCCGAGAGCAGGCATCACCTGGGCGTAGAAGGACACTCCTTCACACCATCCGACTCGGCGACGCTTTCGATCGCGATCAGGAACAGACCGTCGTGAAGCAAATCCGCGATGTGAATGAGCGTCGGGGATTCGCGCTGGCCGCGGCGCTCCTGTCGCTGATGCTGATAGCTGCTCTACTAGCCGGTGTGTTCTTCGCGACGACGGAGGAGACCAGGATCAGCGGCGTCGCGGGCTCGAAGCAGCTGACACTCTCGGCCGCCGAGTCTGCGATCGAGACGACAATCGGGGACTGGCCGGGGACGAACGGGGACCCGATTGGGGTCGCCGGCCCGCGCACTTCCCAGATGGCAGCGTTCGGGACACCGGTGGCCATCACCGTGACACGGCTGGACTCGACTCTTTACTGGATCGTTGCGAAGGCGCCCGCTGTCTCGTCTCACTCATCCGCGATCAGACGCATTGGTGTCGTCGTGCGAGTGGAATATGGCTCCGATCATTCGATAAGGATCGACCGAATTCCTGAACGATGGTGGTCGGAGCTCTTCTGAGACGATGGTAGCCCATCGTTACTTTCCCGCCAATTGAATCGTGTCTTAGTTCGAACGACTTGGTGACGGACTAGGAGGCAGCAGTGCCGCTCGGTTGGTCTCCACGTAAGCGCAAGCAAACAGGGTTCTTAGGTTGTCACGCCTCTAGACGATAAATACGCGGCGCGCGCCCGAGTAAAACCCGCTTCTTTTTTTCACAAAGGGCCGCGATGGGGTTATTTGGCCGGAAGAAGACTACCGTAGGGCTCGACATCGGATCAGGCCTGGTCAAGGTCGCCGTCGTCGATCACTCGAAGTCGACGCCAGAACTGGTCAAGGTTGCGATCACTCCGCTCCCCGACGATGCAATCGTCGAGGGCGAAGTCATGGATCCGCATCTTGTCTCGGACGTCATTCGCACCACCATCGAGGCTGTCGACGCGAACACCAAGACGGTGGTTGCCGCCGTCGGTGGGCGCGACGTGATCATCAAGCGCATCAAGACCGAGCGGGTAAAGGAGCAGCAGGCCCGCGAGTTAATGCGTTGGGAAGCCGAGCAGCACGTGCCGGATGTCGATTCGGTGGAGCTCGATTTCCAGATTCTCGAAGAGAACGGAAGTACCGGCAGAGACGAGATGAGCGTTCTGCTCGTCGCCGCCAAGCGTGACCTGGTCGAAGCCAAGCTCAGGATCCTTGCTGAAGCCGGGATCACCCCCATGTCGATGGACGTCGACGCCTTTGCGCTCCACAACGCCTTCGAGGTCAACTACCCGTCGGCGATGAGCGGCGCGGTAGGGCTCGTCAACATCGGCCACGAAGTAACCAACATCAACATTCTGGACGACGGCGTTCCGATTCTCACCCGCGATCTGCCGGTGGGAACGCGTCGTCTTCGTGAGGATCTTCAGCGCGAACACGGCCTCTCGGCCGCGGACGCCGAAGCTCTCATTAGAGGTTACGATCGGTCACCGCAGCTGGATTCGGTGATCGCCGCGCGCACTGAGGAGATCGCTACCGGTCTCGAGCGCGCCATTGCCTTCCTCTCCACCTCGCTCAAGGGCGACGGGCAGATGAAGGCGGTCTACACCTGTGGCGGCGGATCACGCACGCCGGGTCTCACCGAATCACTTGGGCAACGACTTAGAAAGCCCGTGGAGCTCGCAAATCCTCTCGCCACGATGTCGGTGCGCGAAGGAGCGCTGGAGTCGCTGGTGACCGACGAGGTCGCGCCTCTCCTCATGCTTTCCATCGGCCTTGCCCTGCGCAAGAACTGACCCCGGAGTAACGACACCATGATCGAGATCAATCTCCTCCCCGGGGACGGCAAAAAGAAGAAGAAGGCGAAGGCCGCCACGTCGACCAAGTTCGAGTTCAACCTCAAGCCGCCACCATGGCTTGCCGGGCTGACCGACAAGATGACGGACAAGTACATGCTTGGTGCAGTGGGCGCGGCCGGTGCTTCCGGCGCGCTGATCGTGCTGATGTTCATCAGCCAGACTGCCCGGGGCGCCATGCTCGACGCGCGGGAGACAAAAGCCGAAAAGGATTCCGCGCAGTACAGCGCCGTCCTCAACGCCAAGGCTCGCGCCGAAGCGACCCGCGATTCGCTGTACCAGCAGATCGCGATCATCAAATCGATCGACGACTCGCGCTACCTGTGGTCGCACCTGATGTACGAGATCAGCAACGCGCTCCCGCAGTACACGTGGCTTACGCAGATCGTGCAGACGAGCAATCCGAAGAGTGTGGC
>JBKOVX010000042.1:0-5100 GCA_046724115.1 Gemmatimonadota bacterium
GGGCCAAGCAGAGATGGATCGGCACAGGCCGACGTTGCCAGGATTGTCCCGGCAAGCTTGGGAAGTGTTGCGTATCGCATGGTAACCTCTTGAAGGGGTTGGACCGCACTTCGGAGGTGCCACGCTAACGGTGCTTCGAGACTCGATGACGCGTAGTTGTTACGTAGAGGCGATGCGAAGTTGACGTAGGGCCGAGCTTATCCTTGAGTGATCAACTCTCTCCCAAGACCAAGCGCATCCATTGTGCGATCAGGCTCCCGGTGGCGAAGAACTGCTCAGAGAAGGTTGCCGCTGGCTCGCTGCACGCTTCGGAAGGACCCAGTTGGGTCGAATGAAGTGGCACGTGTATCCATTCGGATAGTGCTCGAGATAATCCTGGTGCTCGGGTTCCGCCTCCCAGAACGGTCCGGCGGGCACCACTTCAGTCACCACCTTTCCCGGCCAGAGCCCTGAGGCATCGACATCGGCAATCGTGTCGAGGGCCGTGTTCTTCTGATCCTCGCCGGTGTAGAAAATCGCTGAACGATAACTGGCGCCGATGTCGTTCCCCTGCCGATTTCGCGTAGTGGGATCATGAATCTGGAAGAAGAACTCCAGCAGCTTGCGATAGGAGATCTTCTCGGGATCGAAGATGATCTCGATCGCCTCGGCGTGGGTACCGTGATTGCTATATGTCGCGTTCGGCACGTCGCCGCCGGTGTAGCCGACGCGGGTCGAGACCACGCCCGGGATCTTCCGGATTAGGTCCTGCATTCCCCAAAAGCACCCGCCGGCGAGCACTGCACGTTCCGGTGAAGCTGGCATGTCGAATCCCCTTTGATTGGAAGCGGGCGACCGGACTCGAACCGGCGACGTCCAGCTTGGGAAGCTGGCATTCTACCAACTGAATTACGCCCGCGATTACGACACAACATACTGTTGGCGTGAGTTCGCGAGAAGGCCTCAAGCCTCAGCGGTTGCTGATGAAGTTGACGTGACTGAAGTGGACGTTAATGAAAGGGCCGCTCGGAAAACCGAGCGGCCCCTTCTTACTGCGTAGAGCAAAACCTCGATGTCGTCCAGTGTTACGGATCGGTGACGGTCTGGCTCCAGGAAGCGCCGCACACGTCTGCCCTTGCCCTGTTCGGATCGCTGGTATCGAGGCAGTTCGTGTTCGGCTTGCCCTTCGCTGCCGGATCGCGGTACTTGAACCGGAAATCGACAAGCGAACCGGTGGGTGGGACCTGCGAAACCGTAGCCGTATACACAGCACCCTTGCTGGCGTCCAACTTGTTCCCGCCGCCACCGCACAGGTCCGCGGGTGCGACGATCGAACCTTCCCAGCTCAGGACGTTATTCGCGTCGCCCGTCGGCAGCCAGTCCGTCGCGTTAGAGCTCGCGGGAATGGCATAAGGCACCGTGCCAAGGGGAACGGTTATGACGTCCGTGGTGCCAAGTTTCTGGCCTGCCGAGTTAAGGCAGGGCCCCGTGATCGTTACGAATGCGGTCACGGTAAACGTGGTTGCTGTGTGTGCGGACTTGAACTTGAAGCTGTAACCGCCGTTCACCCAGTCGCCAGCGGAGATCCTGATAGCCCCCTCCATGCTCGAGGGTCCGATCGTGAAAGTCTTGCCGGGATAAATGCACGGCAGCGGACCGCCGCAGTTCGTCGCGTTCTGATCTTCGCAAACATGAGGCGGCGGAGGGTTGCTGCCGCCGGTTCCATTCTGGAACCAGAGGGCAAAACCCGTGTCCGAAACCCCATTCGTGGTCGTGACCGTAGCGCTGTACGTGTTCGTCCCGGTACCGTCATTGACGATGAGGATCGGCTCTCCAGACGCGTCCAGCCGACGGACGGCGAGGTGCAAGGTGCAGTTTGAGCTAATCTGCGTGACATTGATCGTTGCAACTCCATCCCCAGACGACTGCCAAACGACTGCGCACTGCCCGTCGTTAGGGAGGCTGATGGGAGCACCGGGAACGCCGTTAACCGTCACCTGATAGGTCCCGGCACCGGACTGCCCTGTCACGAAAAAGAAGTTGCAGACCTTCACCGCCCCGAAATCAGGAAAAGGGGACGATGGATTGATCGTCGCTCGGAACCCGCCTGGAACCGCCAGTTGCGGTGAAGTTGGGTTGTCTCGCGCGCACGCCGCGACGACGGTCGCCACAGCGAAGGCGGTACAAAGGAGCGACGTGCGAAGTGTGGCGGGACGATTCATATGCACCTTCCTTGGGCGAATGGGACCGCGGTGACGGATTCCTGCAGTATGAACGAGCGGCAGAGCAATCCACGCACCGTCCTTCCCCGATGTCCAAGTTGTGCAATGACAACGCGATACAAAACCGCGAACCTGCGCTTTGGGGTGGCGCGACCGCACTTGTTGTGGTTGATGTACTACAGGCTACGCAGTGGGTTCTGTCAGTGGGGAGTAAACACATCCCTGCCGAAAGCGGCGAGCCCTGATCGCCGCGCGTAGCCGAGGTGCGGCAGCCCGAACAAATCCTCGACGCTTCGCAGCAACGAGTAATGGTTGTAAGGCACGTTCGATACGGTTCCAGGCTTGATGAACCGAGACAGCAGTACCGCGCCGGTGCGGCCGCCGCCCGGGCCGTTCACGCCCGGCTTGGGCGTGTTTGGTCCCGACGGCTCATTGCAGCACGACTCGGCATTGATGCTGAGAGCCTCATCGAAGGTGATGACGAGTAGACCGTCCTTCCTGTACGCTGGTGAGCTCGTGATGCGTGGAACCCAGTGCTGGAGGAAGTCCTGCGCCGACTCGAGGCTTCCCGCATCGCCGTTCGCACAGGGGCGGTCGTGTCCGTCGTGACAGAGATTGGGCACGATGAACGTGAGGTTCGGCGTACGATCAACGGACCGCAGCGCATCCTCGAGTTTTGTGAGCGGCACAACGTTTTTCCGGCAGGTTGCCGAATCTATGATCGCGTGAAAGTAGACAAACGGATTGTGCTTGGTAGCGTACTGGTCGCTTGGCGTCGCGATCTCAGTGGAATCCATTGTCCCGATCTGGGGATGCGCGCACGTCGCCGATTCGCGCGTCGGGTCGCTGCCCATGTCCTCCATGAAGGCGCCCCACGTCAGACGCTTCGCCTCGAGTTGGTTCGCAATTGTCGTCACGTGCGCCGGATAAACACAGCCATCCCCGATCGGCTGGCCGTCGCGCGCGATGCCAGTCTCGACGAAATCGTCGAAGTGAGGACAGTCAATCTGTGTTTTGGGGGCGGGCGCTACCCCTGAAATCATCGCCAGATAGTTCGGCAGACTATAGTGCCCAATCCCGTAGTACTGGCGAAGAAACGCGCCGGCCCCCCCCAATGTATCGGCTAGATACGGCGCGCGTGAGTTCGGGTTGAACGTCGTGTCGAATCCCTGATTCTCGAGGACGATCACGAAGACGTGACGGATCGGCGGTAATGCGGGGCGACGCTGCTGTGCGAAAGCGTGCGTTGTAGCGAGCGCGAGTGTTACCAGGGCGAGCGCCGCGACTGCGAGGCGAGAACCGATGCGTCTCATGAGGACCAAGGCTGAGTTCGAGAGGACCTGCCAACCGAAAGCCATTGGTCAACTCGTCGTGATGCGAGAGCCACAGGTGAGAATTGAACTCACGACCGCCCGATTACGAATCGGGTGCTCTACCCCTGAGCTACTGTGGCAAGTTTGAGATCTGCCGTATCCCTAGCTGCATGGCGGTGATGGTTCCTTGCCGTCAGCAAGCTTAGAGGCCTTGAATGCCCTGGAGCGGACTCGAACCGCTATGCCTTTCGGCACCACCCCCTCAAGATGGCGTGTCTACCAATTTCACCACCAGGGCTCAACCAAGTTCGCAGTTCGGAGGTTTGCGACCGGCGAAACGTTCGCAGTTGCCTACCCGAATCGCAATTCCATTTCAAAACAACGGGGCCGACGGGGCTCGAACCCGCGACCTCTCGAGTGACAGTCGAGTGCTCTAACCAAACTGAGCTACGGCCCCAACTCTGGAGTCAGGGTCGAAAACCCCTTCCTCATTTCGCCTTCCATCTCGGACTGTTTGTCAGTCAGTCCTTCTTTAGTGCAATCCAGGCGAGGTGCGGAGAATCTCACACGCCTCCAGCTTCCCGCCTCCCGCAATAGCCCCAAGGGGAATCGAACCCCTCTCTGCACCGTGAAAGGGTGCCGTCCTAACCGATAGACGATGGGGCCGATCGATCCATCCGCCTGTCAGCACTTCGCACGCGCGAAGCGCGGCCTTCATCCATCTATAGCGCTAACGGGATTCGAACCCGTGTTTGGGCCTTGAGAGGGCCCCGTCCTAGTCCCCTAGACGATAGCGCCGTTCCAATTTCGAATCCAAACTGCATTTCGATCTGCGAGCAAACTTCGAAGTGCCTGTTCTCGCAGCTCGTACTCGTCCTACAGGCCCGGAGGGAATCGAACCCCCAACCGCCGGTTTTGGAGACCGGTGCTCTACCAATTGAGCTACGGACCTACGCGCCGGTGGAGCTCCGAACTTCGAACTAATTACGAATTACGAACCACTGCGAACTGCGAACCAGACCTTCTCCATGCACCCGTTCGGTTCGCAGCAGCGAGGGTGGCTGACGGGAATTGAACCCGCAACCCCCGGAGCCACAGTCCGGTGCTCTAACCAATTGAGCTACAGCCACCATTGAACCGCTCACGCTATTGAATTCGAATCCCAGTAACACGGTGTTCAAACGGCAACGCTGCATCATAACCGTGACCAACTATCGAATCAACTTACTTGGCGCGGTCCATGTATTCGCCGGTATTCGGATTTACGCGCACCTTCTCTCCAGTGCTCACGAACTCCGGAACGTTGATCGTGACGCCGTTCTCGAGCTTCGCCGGCTTGGTCGATGCCGTCTTAGTTGCCGTCTTCATGACCGGCGCGGTATCCACAATCGAGAGGACGAGCGAGTTGGGCAGATCGATGCCGATCACGCGGCCGTTATAGTACTCAGCCTGGATCTTCATTCCCGGCTGCATCCACTGGGCGTTGTCACCGAGAACTTCCGAGTCGATCTCCAGCTGATCGTAGTTCTCGGTGTTCATGAAGTGATAGGTGTCGCCGCCCTGATACATGAACTCGAGGTCGTGCG
>JBKOVX010000113.1:0-2799 GCA_046724115.1 Gemmatimonadota bacterium
GCGATGTACTGTTCCAGATGGTTGGTGGATTGCGCAGCGGCATGGGGTACGTCGGCTGCGCGACGATCGAGCAGCTTCGCACAGAATCGGAGTTCGTGCGTATTACTTCTGCTGGACTCCGCGAGTCGCATCCACACGACGTGACGATCACGCGAGAAGCACCGAACTACTCGCTGTAGTTTCCTTGACATCGCTCTGAGCGTCTTACCAAGTTCTGGCTTCCGCAGACCGAAATTTCATAGTTCCGGCGTTACACTACCCACGCCATTCGGAGTTTTTCTAATGGGCTTATGGACGAAGAAAAGCATCGCAGTCCTGCAGGCTGAGGCTGCGGGTGAGTCTACGGAGCATACGCTCCGGCGCGCACTCGGCGCACTCAACCTCACGACGCTGGGCATCGGCGCGATCATCGGCGCCGGAATTTTCGTGCTGACGGGAACCGCGGCCGCGCAGTACGCGGGACCCGCAATCGTCATTTCG
This sequence comes from Gemmatimonadota bacterium, assembly GCA_046724115.1. GTDB lineage: Bacteria > Gemmatimonadota > Gemmatimonadetes > Gemmatimonadales > Gemmatimonadaceae > UBA4720. The sequence goes on from JBKOVX010000113.1 coordinate 481, forward strand.
TTTATTGTATCCGGATTGGGATGCCTTTTTGCCGGGCTGTGCTACGCCGAGTTCGCGAGCATGATCCCCATCGCCGGCAGCGCGTATACCTATGGATACGCGACACTGGGTGAGTTCATCGCCTGGATCATCGGCTGGGACCTGATCCTGGAGTATCTGTTCGGCGCGTCCACTGTAGCTGTGGGCTGGTCGGGATACTTCTCCGCGTTCATGGAGCAGATCGGAATTCATCTGCCGCCCGCATTCACCAGCGCGCCGCTGCAGTACCACGAGAGTCCCGTGCTCGACCCGGTGACGCATGCGGTCCTGCACCCGGCCGGGTTTTCACAAACCGGCACGCTGGTCAATCTCCCGGCGATGGTATTGATCGCATTGATGACGACGCTTCTCGTCATCGGCATCAAGGAATCAGCCCGCTTCAACAACTTCATCGTAATCCTCAAGATCACGATCGTTTTATTGGTGATCGGATTCGGCTTCATGTACGTGAACCAGGCGAACTGGCATCCGTTCGTTCCGCCCAATACGGGCGAGTACGGCCACTATGGATGGAGCGGAATAGTCCGTGGAGCGGCCGTCGTTTTCTTCGCCTATATAGGATTCGACGCCGTGTCGACGGCGGCGCAGGAGGCGAAGAATCCGCAGCGAGACATGCCGATAGGAATTCTGGGATCTCTCGCCATCTGTACGATTCTCTACATCCTGATGTCATTGGTCATGACCGGACTCGCGCACTACACCGAGCTCGACGTACCACACCCGGTGTTCGTCGCGATCGAGAAGGCTGGTCCCGCTCTGGCCTGGCTCGGCTCGATCATCAACGTCGGAGCCATCGCCGGTCTCGCCTCGGTGGTGCTGGTGATGCTCATGGGCCAGCCGCGCATTTTTTACTCGATGGCTCGCGATGGACTGCTCCCGTCGGTGTTCGGCAAGGTGCATCCGCGCTTCAAGACGCCCTACATAACCACGATTCTGACCGGAATCGTCGCAGGCGTGGTCGCCGGCCTCTTCCCGATCGGCCTGCTCGGTGAGCTCGTTTCGATCGGCACGCTGCTGGCATTCGTCATCGTCTGCGCCGGCATCATCGTCCTACGCTACAAGTCTCCGAACCTCACCCGCCCGTTCCGGACTCCGTTGGTACCGCTGGTCCCGATTCTAGGCATTCTCATCTGCGGCTACATGATGACCAGCCTTCCGCGCGCCACGTGGGAGCGACTGATCGTCTGGATGATTATCGGCCTGGCCATCTACTTCTTCTACAGCAGATCGCACTCGAAGCTGGCTCGCGCGGAAGGCAGTGCTTGACCTTCTAAGCGTTCCCCAGCAGCGACGGGAGTCGATCGAGCGTCTCGCGCAGGAGCTCCGCGCGGGGCGCTCTGTCGCTATATCGACTCACATCAACGCCGACGGTGATGGCTGTGGATCCGAGACCGCGCTGTCGCGGCTGCTCGGCCAAATGGGAATTCGCTCGAAGATCGTGAATCCCACGCCGTGGCCGGACATGTACAAGTTCCTGCTTGGGGACGATGTCCGTGACGCCAGCGACATGGGCGCGAAGGGACTCAAGGAAGCCGACGTGCTGGTGGTGCTCGATATCTCCGACGTGAAGCGACTTGGCGTCCTCGCCGAGGCGGTGCGTCGGTTGACGATCCCCAAGCTGGTCATCGATCACCATCTGCCGAGTGACGAGCCGCCGAGCAAGCTGATGCTGGCGGATACGGCGGCGTGTGCCACGGGCGAGCTGATCTACGATTTCGCGACGTGCGTCGGACTCGAGGTCACGCCGGACATCGCGCGGGCACTCTACGTGGCCCTGCTCACCGACACCGGTGGATTCCGATTCAGCAACACCACGGCGCGGTGCCTCAGCATCGCCGGCCAGTTGATTGCGTCTGGCGTCGAGCCGGAGGAGATGTACGGTCGGTTGTATGCATCCATGCCCGTCGGGCGCCTGCACTTGTTGCGCGATGCATTGGCGACTCTGGAAGTCGATCCCGAGTACGGCATTTCCTGGATCTCTGTAGCCGCCGGCGCCGCCGAACAGTACGGTTTGCGCTCGGAGGATCTCGAAGGAATCGCCGAGCATCCGCGTTCGATTGGCGGAACGCGCCTGGCGCTGTTCTTCCGCGACCTCGGCCACGACAAGGTGAAGGTCTCTTTCCGCAGCACCGGCGACGTCGACGTAAACAAGTTCGCCAAACAATTCGGCGGGGGTGGCCACGCGCGGGCCGCTGGCGCGCTGATTGAAGGAAATCTCGAGTCGGTGCGCAAGAAAGTCGTCGCGGCGGCTCGTGAATTTCTCGCGGCGGAAGACAAAGA
>JBKOVX010000322.1:0-4232 GCA_046724115.1 Gemmatimonadota bacterium
GTTTTGGGGATGGGTTGCAAGGGAAGGGGGCACCCCTGGGGTGCACCCCTGAGCTGAGACACAGAGTTAAGGGGGTTGTTACCGTTCGCTGAAAAGTCATTGTAATCGCGAGATGCTTCAATTGCATTCTTGTGTCCGTGAGCGATCGCGGATTTTTTCTTACCTGGCACGCCGTTCGCCGCCAGCTCGCGGCCATGCCGAATGACTTCTACTTTGTCCGTCTGATTCATCGCCTGTCCAGAAAACCGTATCCAGGAGAACGGATTTGGGATGCGGGTCAGTTGACGCGCGGATCGGTGGTGCGCTTTCTCCGTGCACGCAACTTGCAAGGCCATGATATTTATCTCCTGCCCTATGCCGAGCATCGCAACGCCGGCTATATTCTCCTGGACCTGGATCATGTCACTCCCGAGGTTCTTCCACTCATGCGAAGCAATGGCCATGAGCCTTGTGTGATCCTGCAGACTAGCCCGGGCCGTCTTCAAGCTTGGATTCGCGTCAGCACCACTCCACTGGAATCTGCCGTAGCCACCGCCATCAGTAAGCAGTTGGCGCACACTTATGGAGGCGATTGGGCCAGCACCGATTGGTGTCACTTGGGAAGATTGGCGGGCTTCACCAATCAAAAACTCGCATGCCGTACTCCCTCGCGTTCTGCTCCTTGGGTCAAAGTCGTCGAAGCGCGTACTATCCTGGCCAGTGCCGCCCAGGATCTGCTGCATTCCGCGATGCAGGCTCTGGCACAGCAATCCACGGCGGTGCCGCCGCATAGGATGGATTCGGGCTTGCACCTCGGCAAGGAAGCGACGATGACGGCGCAAGGCGCCGCGCGCATTTATCGAACCTGGTTGAAGCGTTGGCATATTCAGGAACGCTTTCCCCAAATTGACTGGAGCATCGTCGATTTGTGGCTGGCTAGAAAATTGCTCGCCATGCACATATCGCCAACTCAGGTGGAGGCTATCATCCGCCTGGGAAGCCCCAATTTCCCGCGCCATCACGGCGACCCGGTGGACTACTTGCGACGCACGTTGGCACGAGCGGCTCTTCCCGTTCCTACTCCCCGCACTGTGTGCTCGACTCATACCACTGTCCCTCACACCTCACCTCAGCTCATCGATCCGCAGTGCGGAGAGCCTCGGTGGCCCTGCTAGTCTCGGTTTTTCTGCCTTTCTCCACTCTGGCTCGTTTTCATCGAAAAATTTTGCGTCAGGATGGCACAGGAGCGACCATCGCCCACTCGCTCGACCTATAGCATCCCCCCGATTCATGCCGCTGCTCCTCTTGCACGGCGCGCGGCAAGCGACAGCGACTGCTCGAACTCCCGTGGCGGACGATAGCCTAACGCCGAATGCAAGCGTTTCTGGTTGTAGATTTTCTCCAGGAACTCTTTCATCGATGCCTTGGCCTCCGCCAGATCACGGTATTCCATGCGGTAGACTTCCTCGTATTTGAGCGTCTTGATGAAACTCTCGGCCATGGCGTTGTCAAAAACATTGCCACGCCGACTCATGCTTATGCGGATGCCATGCTCGTCCAGTTCGTCTGTATAGTCCTTGGAAGCATATTGCACGCCACGGTCGGAGTGATGGACTAAGCCCGGCCGAGGATGGCGTTTTTTCAGTGCCATACGCAAAGCTTCCAACACCAGCGCGGCTTCTAAGCTGCGCTGCAAAGCCCAGCCGATGCAGCTGCGCGAGAAGGCGTCCAGCAGAACCGCCAGATACACAAACTCCACTTGCATACGGATGTACGTGATATCGGCGAGCCAAAGCTGGTTGATGTTGGTCAGCACCATGTCCTTAGCCAGATTGCGGTAGATGTGTAGCCCATGCTTGGAGTCGGTCGTGAAAATAAATTTTCGCCGGCGCAAACACAGTAAGTTGTCCATCCGCATCAGCCGCAGAACCCGCTTGTGATTGACCACCCATCCTCTCCGAATCAATTCGCGGTGCACGCGCCGATAGCCATAAGCCGGCCACTCCAGCGCGATCTTTTGCATCTCGCTGCGCAGGTCCATGTCGGTTTCCTGGCTGGGCGCGCGCAGCAGCGAACGGTAATATCCCGCCCGGCTCACCCCCGCAATCTCGCACAACCGGTTCACCGCTGCCTCCGCTTCCGCGGCTTCGCGGATTTGCTCGTAGAGCCGGCGTTGCCATTGGCGACGGCCGGCAACGGATGCTCCCTGAAACGCCGCAAGGCTTTTTTTAAAAAATCAATCTCCATCGTCATCTGCCCGATCTTCCGTTCTAATTGGGCAATCAGTTCCGCGTCCCCTTTCGGTTGTGGGCGCGCACCGATACCAGGGAACGCCAGCTCGCCTTTCGCGCGCCACTCACTTTTCCACGCGTCCAGCCGATTGGGGCTTACTTGATACATGCGCGCCACCTCGGCCATAGTCTTTCCCGAGTCGATCTCGCGCATGGTGGCAATCTTCAATTCACGGGAATACTGTTGTCGGGGCACAAGCATTGACTCCTCCCATTCAATGTAATCGGCCCCTTAACTTCGTGTCTCACTTTTGGGGTGCAGTCCAACAAAACAAAACTGGACTTGCCCCCAAAAATGAGACAACGCGTTAAGAGACAAAATCCATGGAATGGAGAAAATGAGTCATGGGATTGTCTCGTAGGCGGTTTACTCGGGAGTTCAAGTTGGCCGCGGTGCAGCGATTGGAACAGGGCATCTCAATCGCCGAAGTAGCGCGGGCATTGGAAGTCAACCCCAACGTGCTGCATCGCTGGCGCAGTGAGTTTCGGCAAGGGCCGGGCAATGCGTTTCCCGGTCGAGGGCAGCGGCGCTGGTCGGAAGGGCGCATTGCCGAACTGGAGCGCAAGATCGGCCAGCAGACGCTGGAGATTGATTTTTTGAAGGGGTGCTTGCAGCGCATCGAAGAACAGCGGATGTTGCAGGCATTGAATGGAAATCCGCCGTCTACCGCAAGGTCCGGGAAGAAATGAGCGCCGGCGGTGGACTGACGATGCGACGCATGTTGGAGCTGGGCCGGGTGAGCCGGTCCAGCTTCTACCGCTTCGATCCTGAGCGCAAACTGGGCAGGGATCGCGATATAGAGTTGCGCGACGCCATCCAACGCATCGCATTGGAGTGGCCCTGCTACGGACGGCCGCGCATCACCGCCGAACTGCGCCGCCAGGGATGGACGGTGAATCCTAAACGCGTCTACCGGCTGATGCGCGAAGACAATCTGCTCTGCGTACGACGGCGCAAGTTCCTGGTCACTACCGATTCCAACCACAGCCGCCCGGTCTTTGCGAATCTGGTGCGCGGGTTGGTGCTGACTGACGTAAATCAGCTCTGGATCGCGGATTTGACCTACATTCGGCTACGGGAAGAGTTCGTGTTTCTGGCGGCGATTCTGGACGCTTTCTCTCGTCGCGTCATCGGCTGGGCACTGGATCGCATGCTCGATGACGCGCTGACCTTAACCGCGCTGCGCATGGCGCTCGATCGTCGTGCACCGATCACGGGATTGGTGCATCATTCCGATCGCGGCTCGCAGTATGCCAGCCGCAACTATATCGAGTTGCTCGCCGCCAACCAGATTCGCATCAGCATGTCGCGCAAGGCGAATCCTTGGGACAACGCGGCCTGCGAGTCGTTCATGAAAACCTTGAAGTACGAGGAAGTCTACCGCAATGAGTATCGCGATCTGGCCGAGGCTCGTGCCGCGATCGGTGAATTTCTGGAAAAAGTCTATAACAAGAAACGCTTGCACTCCGCGCTTGGTTACGTGCCGCCCGCCGAGTTCGAGGCACAACTGGCAGTACAAAACTCGGAGGCCGCTGCGCGGCAACTTTCTGTATGAGTTTTCTGAGGCATGGGAAATCTATCGATCCGATGTACGGTGGAAAACGCTGGGACAGCAGTTGTGGCCTGCCCCAGCGCTCATCGGCTTCGATGAGTTTCGGTTGGCTATTCCTCGGCGGGTTGCTCTTCAGCAGCGCCCGCCTCCGCTTCACCAACCGGGGGCAGCATGCAGTAAACTCGGTTTGCCGGTCGAGCATTTCTCATCGAACGGCAAACCATCTCTTAACTAGTTGTCTCACCCCAGGGGGCAAGCGCAATTTGTACTTTAATCATATGTGATAGTCAACACTTGACCTTGCACACCATCTTGTCGGATGGGTCGCTACCGTCAGACCGGACCCTTGGCAGGGGATTTTGAGCGTAATCGCCTGATAGCAACAGTTAACTTCCAGATTGCTCGTGAC
>JBKOVX010000358.1:0-2100 GCA_046724115.1 Gemmatimonadota bacterium
GTGCTGGAGATGTTGATTCCTCAGCGCCCGCAATGAGCGTTGCGCCGTCTGGTCCACGCGTCAGAGCCACCAGGCGGAGCGAATACATGTTCATCAGGGCACGCATAGCATCACGCGGGTTGGATTCGTTCACGCCACACAGTCGTGCGACGATCGGCAGCTCTTCCTCATTCAGCTTGACGGCCGTTGCCAGTCGTAACGATCGGTCTATGACAGCGGCATCGTAGAATTGCTTCCGGAGATTGACGTCGAGCATCCGCAACGCGCTGGACGGCGTCGCCTTCACGAATCGCTGAATCGTTTCACGGGACTCCGTCGATCGCTGCGCCAGAGTCCCGAAGCAAACCGCGTCGCAGCGACGAGCGAGTGCGTCGAGCGCATCCGACCAGACGAAGTGATCCCAGGCTGTGTTGTCGGCGAATTCGTAGGATGGGCGGCCGAGCGAATCGAGCATGACGTCGACACGGCCGGTTGGGTGATTTGCATCACGAGTCACGCATGCGGATTCAACTCCATGCTGACGGAGAGTGCCGAGTGCGCGATCTCCCAGCTCGTCGGCGCCGACTGCGCTCGCCAGCCACGACTCAGCGTCAAGGCTGGCTGCGTGACACGCAAAATTTGCCGGCGCGCCACCGAAGCGCGCGGCTTCCGGATAAACGTCCCACAGTACTTCGCCAAGTCCGACAATTACGGGTCGCGATTTCATACTTCGACGCCCAGCCGCCTCTGAATCTCCTCGAGCGGTACGCCTTTGGTTTCCGGCACCATCGTGCGAACCCAGATCAGCTGCAGCACCATCATCCCGCAGAAGAAGAGGAAGATATAACCCGGTGCAAAAGTGCTGACCACGGCGGGGAAGAGCGTCGTCAGCAATGCTGCAAAGATCCAGTGCGTGGCGCTGCCGAGTGATTGACCGGTGGCCCGATACTGATTCGGGAATATCTCGGAGATCAGAACCCAGATGACCGTACCCTGCCCGATCGCATGCGCGGCGATGAATGCGAAGATGCACGCGGGCACGATCGCGTAATGGTGGGTGAAGAACGCCCAGGCGCAAAGACCGAGAGAGGCGATGTAGCCGAACGACCCGATCGTGAGCAGCGTGCGCCGTCCGAGCCGGTCGATCAGCCAGAGTCCGACGAACGTGAATATGAGATTGGTGATGCCGATTCCCACCGACTGCAGCAGCGCGGCACGCGAGCCGAGGCCGGTGAGCTCGAAAATGCGTGGCGCGAAATAGAGAATCGCGTTGATGCCGGACAGCTGATTGAAGAACGCGACCAGAAAAGCGAGCATGATCGGCACTCGCAGTTTCATCGACCAGAATCCTTTGGTAGTCGTCTGTCGTGACGAAGCGGCAACGATCTCGTCGGCGTGCTGCTGGAGCTGCAAGGGTGACGCGCCCGGTTCGATCAATGCGAGCACTCTCAATCCTTCGGCGCGGTCTCCTTTGCGCGTGAGCAGCCAGCGCGGACTCTCCGGCAGTGCCAGACACATCAGCGTGTAAGCGATCGACGGAAATGCGGCGACGCCGAGCATCCAACGCCAGGCGTCGTCACCAATGCCCGCCAGCAGGGCGTTCGACAGGAACGCGACGACGATGCCGAACACGATGTTGAACTGAAACATCCCCGCCAGTCGTCCGCGGTGCGCCGGGGGCGCGATCTCCGAGATGTACATCGGCGCTACGACAGTGGAGACACCGATCCCGACTCCACCGATGAATCGCGCCAGAATGAACACTTCGACGTTCCACGCCAGCGCCGAGCCGAGCGCGGAGACGATGTAGAGAATGCCGATCCACAGCAGCGTCGGCTTGCGGCCGAATCTGTCTGCGGGTATTCCGCCGGTGAGCGAGCCGAGCACGGTACCATACAGTGCGGCTCCCAGCGCAACGCCGTGAATTGCCGGGCTCAGACTCCAGAGCGCCTGGATCCGCTGCTCGGCTCCGGAGATGACTACCGTGTCGAAGCCGAAAAGAAATCCGGCCAGCGCAGATGTGATTGCCCAGAAAAAAAGCCGACCGTTCATTCGCCTGACTCGTTGCGCGGATTAAACCGGGGAAGGTATCGTCGCCGCTCGTGACGAACACGTCAAGCC
>JBKOVX010000249.1:0-2229 GCA_046724115.1 Gemmatimonadota bacterium
CGCGACGTACGCCGATCCGACTGTCTGATCGGTCGTGTAGAACTTCTCCACCAATTCAATCGGCCTGGTGTCGATCGTTGACCCGGCCGCGCGCGTGAGAACTTCGAGCTGGGCCGAGACGTCGCCGAGAGGCATCGACGCCATCGTGCGGCCAAGCGTCTCGAGATGATCAATGCGGAGAAGCTGCGCACCTCCGGTCGTGGCGACTACCGTGCTGCTCGCTTCCTTGAAATCGGTATCGTCGGTCGCTGCCCAGAACACTGGCGCCACGGGAATGCCGGTCACCAACTGCAGAGAGTTCGCGAGTGCCAAAGCGCTCAGTGCTTTTGAGATGGTGTAGACTGGACCCCCAAATAGTCCCGGCTGCTGGCCGGTGGTGACAACCACTCCGCGCCCAGCGCTGGATGCGTCAAGTCGTTCTTTCGCCTTGCCGGTTGCGTCGAACGCTGGCGCGAGCTTGGTCAGCCAGTCGGTGGCGGCCTCGGCGCGCACCGCTTCTACTCGATCGCGCCAGCCGGCAGGGCTTGCGGGAAGTTGCTCGTACCATCCGGCAGGTGCGCCGCCGGAGATGTACGCCGCGGCAAGCGGATTTCCCGTGAGTGCCTGGGTGACGACGCGCGGGTTCACTCGCGGCTCGCGAAAAGTATCGTCCGCGGAGAGTCTTCCGTCCAATCCCCGCCACCATAATCGCCGAACAACTTCGCCACCTTGAAGCCGGCGCTGACCAACATCCCCTGCAGATCGCGGGGCGACAACAATCTCACCCGCTCGATGTATTCCCTGCCCCGTTCACGCAGTCGGATCGTTTTTTCGACGAACCTGTTGTCGGGGCTGATGGCTCGTCGCTGCTCAATGGTGATGCCGTTCTCGACGCGCTCGTCGTACGGAACCAGCTCGCGTCGCACCTGGCTGGCGTTGAGGAAATCGATGACCAGCGTTCCGCCATGCTTCATCGCCGCACCGACGCCCGCCAGGACACGGACATGCTCGCTGTCGTCCTCGAAATAACCGAAGCTTGTAAAGAGATTCACCACCAGATCGAAGCTCTCGTCGGAGAACGGAAGCTCGCGCATGTCGGCCCGCACGTACGCCCCGTCTGGAGATTCCTTGCGGGCGCTCCGGAGCAGCGACATGGATAGATCGAGCCCGACAGCCCACCAGCGCTCACGGAGGACCCTCGTGTGGCGCCCCGCCCCGCAGGCCAGGTCGAGCACAAGGTCAATCTTCCGGCCGGCAAGGTTGGTTGCAATCAACTCGATCGCTCGCTCCGCTTCTGTTTCACCGCGATGCTGATAGATGTCGAGATAGTCCTCGCCGAACCACTCCTCGAACCAATCGGCTTCCTGCGAACGGGCGTTGTGCATCACGAACGGATCATCTGCGACTACGCTCATTTGTGGTAGGGCTCGCCACGCACGATGGTTCCGGCACGATAGATCTGCTCAGTCAGCACGAGACGAGCAATCTCGTGCGGTAGCGTCCAGGGCGCGAGCGAAAGCTTCATTGCCGACGACGAGCTCACGGCCTCGGAGAGCCCGAACGCTCCGCCAATGAGGAAGGCGAGGTCGCGGTCTTCGTCCCGCGCTTTGCGCAGAAACTCGGCGAACTGCTCTGAGCTTAGCGACTTGCCTCCTTGCTCGCAGGCAACCTTCTGCGCGCGCTCCGGAATTCTCTCGGACAGCCGCAATCCCTCGCGCTCCTTTACCCGATCAAGGGAGATGCCGGTGGCCTTCTCCTCGCGGACTTCATGCACGTCGAGCGGCCAGTACCGCGCCGCTCGTGTCTCGTAGTCCCGGATCGCTTCGCCCAGTGCGACGTTGCGCGCCTTGCCAACGACTGCGACGACCAGTCGCATTTACGCGTAAATGCCGCGGAGTTTGTGGACGCTGGCCACTCGGCTGATGGAAAGCATGTAGGCGGCGGTTCGCATGTTGACGCGGCGCTCGCGGGAAAGATCCAGCACATCATGGAAGCTGCGCCGCATAATCGTCTCGAGTCGCTCGTTGACGAGGTCTTCGGGCCAGAAGTAGCCGCCGCGATCCTGCACCCACTCGAAGTATGAGACGGTAACACCGCCGGCGTTGGCGAGAATGTCCGGGATCACGAACACCCCATTCTCATCGAGAATAGAATCGGCCGCAGCAGTGGTCGGGCCGTTGGCTCCCTCGCAGATGATCCGCGCCTTGATGTCACCCGCATTCCGAGTGGTGATGACATTCTCCAGAGCGG
>JBKOVX010000419.1:0-4992 GCA_046724115.1 Gemmatimonadota bacterium
GTATCCGAAATCATGTGGGCCCGCGATACTCCTTCGTTACTGATGATCGTTCTGGCGCCGTACATCACCTGTTCGGCGGAATCAGCCAGCGGCGAGTGCGACGCAGTGGGAGGCTGCTTTTTGGAGCTGCATGCGGCAGCGGCAACGATGCAAAGAACAACAAACGACGAAATCCAACGCATCAGACGACACCCGCCCGCATCAAGTCGTGCAGGTGAATGACGCCTACTATCTGATCGTTTCCATTTAGCACGGGCATGGCGATGATACCGTGCGTCTCCATCCGATAGACGACGGCGCTGCCAAGCTCGTCAGCTTTCGCGAGCTTCGGCGTCCGGTTCATCACCTGCGTCACGGGAATTGGAAAGACATTCTCCTCGCGCTCCATCAGCCGCGACAGATCTCCAGTCGTAATCACACCGGAGACTGATCCCGATTTGCCGGTGACGATCGCAATTCCCCGTCGCTCGGCGAGCTGGACGACTGCCTCGCGCATTGTAGCTGATTCCGGAAGTATCGGCAGTCTGTCGGTAACCATCACGTCGGACACTCTGGTGAGAAGACGCTTACCTATGGCGCCGCCCGGATGCAACCTCGCAAAATCATCGGCATCGAATCCCTTCTCCTCGAGCAGCGCGATTGCCAGTGCATCGCCGAGCGCGAGCGCAACGGTAGTGCTCGTCGTGGGTGCCAGGTCGTGGGGGCAGGCTTCCTCTTTCACCCACGCGTCGAGCGCCACGTCGCTGTTCCGGGCGAGGGTCGAATTGACGTTGCTCGTCAGCGCTATCGTGGATACCCCGAGTCGCTTCAAATGGTCGAGCAGGCCAAGCAATTCCGCGGATTCCCCGCTCTTTGAGATAAGAATCGCGACATCCGATTCGTCGACGATGCCGAGGTCACCATGGACGCTGTCGGCGGGATGGAGGAAAGTCGCGGGCGTGCCCGTCGAAGTGAGAGTTGCGGCAATCTTGCGTCCGATCAATCCAGATTTGCCGGCGCCTGAAACAATGACGCGTCCGTCGGAGCGCGCAATGCATTCGACGGCGCGCGCGAACCCATCGCCAATTCGCCGCTCTGCCTCGCTGAGCGCCTCCGTTTCCATGCGAAGGACTCGTCTCCCGCGCTCGACGATGTCCTTGTGCGTCATCGATTGATCCGTGCCCAGATATCGACAGCGCGTCCCATCAGGTTCCCGATCTCTGACAAGGGCAGCATGTTGGGGCCATCACTCGGCGCGCAATCGGGATCAGGATGCGTCTCGAGGAAAAGTCCCTGGGCGCCGGCCGCTATCGCCGAAAGAGCAAGGACAGGAACGAATTCGCGTGCGCCGCCGCTCGCTCCCTCCGGACCCTGACCAGGTCGCTGAACACTGTGCGTTGCATCGAAGATCACCGGCGCGCCGCAGGCATCGCGGAGTCGCGTGAATGAACGCATGTCGACCACGAGATCTCCGTAGCCGAAGAACGTGCCGCGCTCGGTCACTGCGATATCGCGGGAACGACCGTTGGCACCCGCGCTGCCGCGAATCTTCTGCACAGCGCCGCGCATCCCTTCCGGCTGAAGCCACTGGCCTTTCTTGACGTTGACCGGTTTGCCGGTGGCGCCGGCTGCTTCGAGGAGATCTGTCTGGCGGCAGAGAAACGCAGGGATTTGCAGGACATCGACGACGCTGGCGGCGGGTGCGCATTGCTCCGGCGTGTGGACGTCGGTGAGGACCGGGAGTCCCGTCGCCTTGCGTACGCGCGCGAGCGCCTCGAGGCCAGCTTCGATACCAGGCCCGCGCGCCGCTCCGCGATTGGACCTGTTTGCCTTGTCGAAGCTCGCCTTGTAGATGATGCCGCCCGGGATTTTCTCGGCCAGCTTAGCCAGAGTCTCACCCACGCGGAGGTTGAGCTCGTCGCTCTCCAGCACGCAAGGACCGGCGATCAGAAAGAGCTTGTCAGCCGGAAAAAATTCCGCCACGCTATTCCGCCGCTTCTAAAGGCGCTCGCTGACGGCTGCCTGTGGTTGGCGATTTCGCCTCGACCGCTGCCGCGATGAAGCTCGCGAACAGTGGATGCGGGCGAGTTGGCCGCGACTGCAGCTCCGGGTGAAACTGGCAGCCGATGAACCAGGGATGCGTTTGGAGCTCGATCATCTCAACGAGAGAACCGTCCGGCGACAGGCCGCTCAGATTCAATCCGTGCTCGATGAACTGGTCACGGTATTTGTTGTTGACTTCGTAGCGGTGGCGATGGCGCTCGCTCACCTGGGGCGCGCCATAGATCGCTGCCGCCTGCGTGCCCGGACCGAGCCGGCACGGATACGCGCCGAGTCTCATCGTTCCGCCCATGTCGGTGACGTGCTGCTGGTCTTCCATCAATGAGATCACCGCGTTGCCGCAATCCGGAGCGAATTCGCTGGAGTGACTGTCGGACAAGCCGATCACGTTACGCGCGAACTCGATGATCGCTGTCTGCATGCCGAGGCAGATCCCAAAGAACGGCAATCCAGACTCGCGCGCGTAGCCGATCGCCTCGAGCATGCCTTCGATACCGCGAACTCCAAAGCCACCCGGAACGAGCACACCATCGAAGTCAGCCAGCAGCTCGCGGGTTCTTTCCCGGTTGACGAACAGGTCACTCGCCAGCCACGAAACGTCTACGCCGACGTCGTTGGCAATGCCACCGTGAATGAGCGCCTCCTGGACACTCTTGTAGCTGTCGACGAGCCCGGTGTACTTGCCGATGACCGCGATTCTCACGCGCCCGTGTGGGTGCAGAATTCGCTCGACCATGTTCCGCCAGCGCGACAAATCCGGGGCGCGTCTGCCGAGTAAGCCGAGCTTGTGCATGACGCGCTCGTCGAGTCCCTGCTCGTGGAAAAGCAGCGGGATCTGGTAAATCGTGGGAACATCTCGGCTCTCGATGACGGCGCCAAACTCCACGTTGCAGAAGAGAGCGATTTTCCGCTTCACTTCCTCGGAGAGGGCGCGTTCGGTCCGGCAAATCAGGATGTCGGGCTGGATTCCGATTTCCATCAGCTCGCGAACCGAGTGCTGAGTCGGCTTCGTCTTCACCTCGCCCGAAGCGGCGATGAATGGTACCAGTGTTAGGTGTATGAAGATCGCGTTCTCGCGACCGATCTCGTGTCTGAACTGCCTGATGGCCTCGAGGAATGGCAGCGACTCGATGTCGCCAACTGTCCCGCCAATCTCGACGATCACAACATCGCTCTCGGGCGCCAGTCTTTTCATCGCGCCTTTGATCTCGTCGGTGACGTGCGGAATCACCTGCACCGTCGAGCCGAGGTACTCTCCGCGTCGCTCCTTGGTGATGACGTTGAGGTAAATGCGACCGGTGGTGACGTTGTTCGCCTGCGCCAGCGATCGATCGATGAATCGCTCGTAATGGCCAAGGTCGAGATCCGTCTCGGCGCCATCGTCCGTGACGAAAACCTCGCCGTGCTGGAACGGAGACATCGTTCCCGGATCGACGTTCAGATAGGGATCGAACTTCATGATCGTGACGCGCATTCCGCGCTCGACGAGAAGTCGACCAAGTGATGCTGCCGCAATCCCCTTCCCGAGCGAGGACACCACCCCGCCGGTCACGAAGATGTAGCGCGTCTGTTGATTGGAGCTACCCTGCATTCACCGCTCCCGCCATAAAGGAATTCCAGCGCGCATTGGCGCGCTCCAAGTCTTCTTCCGTATCAATGCCACTCGCCGGCGCCTCGCTGGTCACCGCTACCCCGATCGCCATCCCCGCGGCCAGCGGCCGCAGCTGCTCGAGCCTCTCGATTTCCTCGAGAGGGTGCTGGGGCAGCGAGACCCACTTCTGCAGCGCCTCACGTGAATAAGCGTACACTCCAATGTGCTGCAAAACGCGCTCGCCCAGTTTCCCCCGCTCGGACTGATCCCTCAGGTAAGGTATGGGTGCGCGCGAGAAGTACATTGCGCGCCCATCGTCGGCCACAACCACCTTTACAAGGCTTGGCGTATCCAGAATCTCGGCGCTGGCGTGGGAAGCCGCGGTGCCAAGCGGAAACTTCCTGCTTGATACCAGCTGCGCAGCCCCGCTGACCGCTCCAGGGCCGATGAACGGCTCGTCTCCCTGAACGTTGACGATCGTGTCGTAGCTCTTGAACCGAGGCTGCATTGCGACCTCAGCCACGCGCTCGGTCCCGGAGGAATGGCTGTGGCTCGTAAGGACGCATTCGGCCCCCGCCTGTCTCACGGTAGATGCAACCGACTCGTCGTCGGTAGCCACTACGACGGCGTCAGCCACGTTCATTTGAGAGATTCTTTGCCAGACCCGGACGATTAGGGGGAGTCCGGAGAGGAGACGAAGGGGTTTGCGGGGGAGGCGCAGGGCGCCGAGGCGCGCCGGAATGACTACTAGCGTCCCCATTACCCACCTGTTTTCGCGCGACACGATGCAAAAGTCACGCTCAGTAATATACCCAGGGGGGACAGTCCGAGCAAACTTCGTCAGCTCAAGGAGATAGCGACAATCCGAAGGAGAACATCGATCTCCGGGAGAACGGCGAGCGATTGCTCGCTGGATCAATGGCGTAGTCGACGCGCAGCAGACTCACCCCGACACCAACGCCCACATTCTGAATCAGCTTCGGAATCCCGTCCACGCCCGCGTTGCCCGCGGCATAGCGGAGCGCCACAAACGGGTTGCCCAGGTAAGGCAGCTGCACCCGGTCAATCGGAATCACGTAGTCGCCGGAGACGAACAGCAGCCGATCGCCGCCGAGAGCCAGGAGGTCGACTGTCGCGAGCGTAGTCGAGCCGCCGAGATATGCAAAACGTTGGGGAACTATCCCGGCTCCGCCAGTGAGTACCGTGTGCCCCTTGAAGGTAAAGGTCTGGCTTCCGAATGTGGGGAAGGCCACCTTCCCATCCAGAGTAAGCTGCGTGAAGTTGTCCGGCTCGGGGCAAACAAGACCTACGGGACACGGAGGCTTGAGAGAGACGCGCAGCGATCGCTCGAGCGTCGCGTC
>JBKOVX010000328.1:0-3749 GCA_046724115.1 Gemmatimonadota bacterium
CAGATCTAAGTCACGGCGGTCAGGACGCCGAAAGAAACAGTTTCTCCCTCGCGTGCTCGCATACTCCCTCGGCTTACGAACATTTGTGTATTCTGACCCTGCTACCAAGCCTAGCCCCTCTCCACCTTATGCTGGCAGATACACCGTGTGCTTTCGGCAGGCGTGCATGACTTCCGCGGGCGCATGCTGATAGGTTCATCAGTCGCCTAGCGCGACTGATTCATGCCCAAGCAAACGACTCCGGTTCCACAGTCAATCACAGAGCTTCAGGCTCAGCTCGAGCAGTTTCGCTCAACCCACCCACTGCGGACAAAGCTGCCGGAGTCTGTATGGCAAGCAGCCGCAGAGCTGGCCCGTTGCCACGGCATATACGTGGTGGCACACTCGCTACGGCTGGACTACTGCACACTCAAAAAACACGTGACCGGTTCTCCGGAATCTTCCTCCCGCCGACGGAAGAAGCCCCAACCGAAATTCGTCGAGCTGATCGGCGCGGCCCGGGAGAGAGTCGATGAATATCTGATCGAATTCGAATCCGCACATGGGCGCAAGTTGCGGATCCACTGCAAGACCAACACGCCGCCGGATTGGCCGGCGTTGCTGCGCGGCTGGCGAACCGCAGAACGATGATCCAGATCACGCCGCAGATGCGGGTGCTGGTCGCAATCGAGCCCGTCGATGGCCGCAAAGGGATCGATTCCTTAGCGCAGCTCTGTCAGGAAAAACTCGCGGAAGACCCTTTTTCCGGCTGTGTTTTTATTTTCCGAAGCCGCAGTGGAACCGCTATTCGCTTACTCACCTACGATGGGCAAGGATACTGGTTATTGCAGAAGCGGCTCTCGAAAGATCGCTTTCGCTGGTGGCCGGAAGCCGATCAACCCACCAAGAGACTGGAATCTTATGAGGCCCAGTTGCTGCTGGCGGCCGGCGATGTGTCGCGGGTACGTGCAGCGCCGTTGTGGCGTCGGGTCAATGGACCCAACTAGAAAACCCCCACGGTGTACCAGGCCCTTGCGTTCCAAAGCAAAGCTGTGCATACTGACGCACAGAATGGCTGAGCTTAAATACCGCGGTCGAATCATCAGCGACGCCCACCTCTTATATATACGTCAGATGATCGCCGCCGATCCGGAGGCCAGCCGGCGCACGCTGTCGAAGAAGGTGTGCGAGGCCTGGCAATGGCGGCAAGCCAATGGCGCCTTGAGCGACATGGTCTGCCGTGGCCTGCTGCTCATGCTCGAGCGTGCAGGCGAGATCGCCCTACCGCCAGTGAAGTACGTGCGGCACAACCCGCTGGCGAAAAGAGCGCGACCGATACCACGGTTAATCGATACCACACCGATCCAAGGCGAGCTCCGCGAGCTGGCTCCACTGGAGTTTCAGCTGGTGCGGCGCACCGGGGACGAGCCGCTGTTTAACAGCCTCCTAGAACAGCATCATTACTTGCGCTATGGGCAGCCTGTAGGCGAGCATCTGAAGTATCTGGTCTGGGGGCAATCGCGGCCGATTGCCTGTCTGGCCTGGTCGAGTGCGCCGCGCCATCTGGGCGCGCGCGACCGCTACCTCGGCTGGAGTGCGGAAGCGCGACGGCGCAACGTTCGCTTTCTTGCCTACAACCCGCGCTTTTTGATTCTGCCCTGGGTCAAGGTGAAGCATCTGGCTTCCCACATTCTGGGCCGCATGGCAGTGCGGATCTCCCAGGACTGGGAGAACATCTACGGTCACCCGCTGTACTTCCTAGAAACCTTCGTCGATCCGGGCCGATTCCGCGGCACCTGTTACTACGCCGCCAACTGGGTGTGGTTGGGAGAGACGACGGGTCGGGGCAAGGCTTCCAACAGCTATGTACCCAACCGTTCGATCAAGCATGTTCTGGGATATCCACTGCACCACCGGTTTCGCGAACGGCTCGGCGAGTTAGGATGAAATCGGCAATCGAGTTCATCGACATGGACCGCGAGGAGTTGAATCAGCTGGTAGAGCGCGCCCGAGCTTCGCTGTCGGCAGAAGAGTATCGCAAGCTGAAGGGCGTGGTGGAGGCTCTGAGTTATCTTACCGATCTGGTAGCAGATCAGCAGACCACGATCCGCGATCTACGCGAGTTGTTGTTCCCGGCCTCAAGCGAGAAGACGGAAGCGGTGCTGAAGAAAGCTGGCATGGAAGCAACATCGAAGCCAGCAGCAGACAAACCAGGCACAACTGGAGAACGAAAACCGAATGCACCCGGCCATGGACGAAACGGGGCCGAAGCTTATCGCCAGCCGCGCCGAGTGACGGTTTCGCACGAGAGCCTGAAACATGGCGACAGGTGCCCGGGCTGCCTAAAGGGCAAAGTCTACGAGCAGCAGGAGCCCAGGCGGCTGGTACGCATCGTGGGACAAGCTCCTCTGTCGGCGACCGTTTACGAGCTCGAGCGCTTGCGCTGCAATCTGTGCGGAGAAGTCTATAGCGCGGAAGCACCGGAAGGGGTGGGTGAAGATAAGTACGACGAAAGCGCCGCGGCCATGATCGCGCAGTTGAAATACGGCACGGGCATGCCGTTTTACCGGCTGGAGGATCTGGAGCAGAACCTGGGAATTCCGCTGCCCGCGTCGACGCAATGGGAGATTGTGGAAGAAGCGGCTGAGCTGATCAAACCGGCGCGCGATGAGCTGATCCGACAGGCAGCCCAGGGCGAGGTCCTGCACAACGACGATACCAGCATGAACGTGTTGGTACTGCGACGAGCCATCGCCGAGGAAGCCGGCGAACGCACGGGTATCTTCACCTCCGGGGTGGTGTCGACGGCGGAAGGGCGCAAGATCGCTCTGTTCTTCACGGGACGACAACACGCGGGAGAGAATCTCGCGGATGTGCTGAAGCGGCGCGCGGCCGAGCTGCCCATGCCGATTCAGATGTCGGATGCGTTGTCGCGCAATGCACCGAGGCCGATCAAGTTACTAGTCGCGAACTGTCTCGCACACGGAAGAAGGCAGTTTGTTCAGATCACACCCAACTTTCCTGAACCATGTCGGCATGTGCTGGAGGCGTTGGGCGAGGTATACCACCAGGATCGACTGGCGCGCGAGCGTGGGCTGTCGCGCATCGAACGTTTGCACTTTCACCAGCAACATAGCAAGCCAGTGATGAACGACTTACAGCAATGGCTGGACGCGCAGCTAAAGGAAAGCAAAGTGGAGCCGAACTCCGGCTTAGGCAAAGCCATCGCCTACATGTTACGGCACTGGCAAGCGCTGACCTTGTTTCTGCGCCAGCCAGGCGCCCCACTCGATAACAATCTGGTCGAGCGGGCGCTAAAGAAAGCGATTCTGCATCGGAAAAACTCCCTTTTTTATAAGACACTGAATGGTGCTGATGTCGGTGATCTATACATGAGCTTGATCCATACCTGCGAGCTGAATGATGTGAATCCCTTCGACTACCTCACTGAACTGCAACGGCATAGCGAGGAGCTTGCCGCAAAAACTGCCGACTGGATGCCATGGAATTACCTTGTGGCACTGAAGGAATGCTTCTCAAATCCTCATTGATCGTGGCGAGCACGCAGCCTTACCGAAAGGACACCACAGACCGTGAAACTCCACCTTGACTTCGCCTTATATTCGCCTACAATCCTGCTATGGCAGTCACGCGTCGGCAACGGCAAGTGTACGACTTCATCTCCGAATTCGTGCAGAAAAACGGATATTCTCCCTCGTTCGAAGAGATCGGAAAAGGACTCGATCTGAGCTCGCTGGCCACAGTACACA
>JBKOVX010000278.1:0-1904 GCA_046724115.1 Gemmatimonadota bacterium
GCCGTTCACCGGCGTGTAGGAGTACGTCCACTCCTTCCACGCCAGCCTCGCTGATCCCCTGCGGGCAGTGCGGATCTCGCAGCTGGACGCGCTGGTGGGAAGGATCATCAGGTCGACTGACTCGCGGGACAGTAGTCGTTGCATCAGCTCGCTCCACCTGACGGCGAGCGCCCGCCAGAACGGCCTGGTCTTATGCTCGAGATCCAGATACAGGTGCGTCATCGCGTTTCCACTCACCATCACCGCGATGTCCGCGGACGTGTCGAACGCCCACGGATGCGCGAGCGTCGTGTAGCCCCACTCGGTGAGTAGACCGACCAGATCTTCGTGCTCGCGCACCGGCGAGTGTCCGTGATCGCTGCCGACCCAGATGTGCATCTTCTCCCATCTGCCGTCGCGCTCGGCATCAGAACGGATTTGGGCCACGGTGTGGTCGACGATTTTCAAAGCATCGCCCACTATCGGCGCGTCCTGACCCTGGGCGTGCGATGTCTTGTCGATTCCGGTGAGGGCGATGAAGGCGTATCGATTGCGCGTCGTGGCCAGGCGATGGGCTGCCTCTTCTCCGATGCGCCGGTCGATCTCGAGCCAGCCGCGCACGTCGCCGCGGAAATGCGTCGCTGCGGCGCGGGCAATGAACGCGGGGCTTCGACCAATGCGGTTCCTGCGCCGCAGTCCGCGGCCGATCACGCTCAGAGCGCCGAAGCTCGGCTTCGCCAGCTCGAAAATTGTCGGCGATGCAGGATCGATGTCGCGATCCACGAACCGCATCTCCGCGCCGACATAGCTGCGCGAGTGGCCCGAGAGCCGCGCGATGCGTCTCGACCGGTCGTACCAGCGAAGTCCCGGCAATCCCACGCTGCCTGGATATCTTCCCATCAGGAACGGCGCGTACGCCGGACCGGTCACTGAGGGAAACGCTGAAGTGACGGTCGAGAGGGTTCCTTCTTCACGCAGCGCGGCGAGAGCGGGCAGCTGACCACTGTCGATGGAGCGAGCGAGAACATCCGGCCTTGCCCCATCAGCTATGATCATTACAACCTGCGCACCATCACCTGGCGGGCTTTGTGCAGACGCACGCAACTTTAGTTTTCCCGATCAAGAGAGCCGAGCCCGCGACAGCGGCGAACGATGAAGAACAAAAAAGATAAGACTGCTGCGGGTTCCGCGAATCCGCCGCGGATCAACGCCAGAACGACGAAGGCGCGCACCGCTGGCGGGAAGAAGCTCAATCCTGAGGTAATGGCATCCGCGGAGCAAAAAGCTCTCGAGGGACTCAAGCAGCGCACGGAAGAAGGCCACCTCAAGGCAGGGCGCACACCGCCGTCGCAGCGAACGCCCAGTCGACGCGCTGGCGACAGGGTTGTAATCGACGACTCGATACGCTCCGTGCCTGTCACCGAAGATGAGAAGCTCCTCCAACAACCGGGACCGCGAGTCGACTTTACGCGCACCGACCCGTGGCGTGTGATGCGAATCATGGGCGAGTTCATCGAAGGATTCGACACTCTCGCCTCCGTCGACAAAGCGGTCACAATTTTCGGATCGGCCAGAATCGGTCCGGACGATCCGACGTACGATCAGGCGGTAGAGACAGCGAGACTCCTCGCCGAAGCTGGATTTGCGATTATCACCGGTGCCGGGCCGGGGATCATGGAAGCGGGCAACAAGGGCGCCCGCATCGGAGGCGGCCGATCGATTGGCTGCAACATCGAGCTGCCCTTCGAGCAAGGTGCGAATCCTTATGTCGACACCCTCATCAAATTCCGGTACTTCTTCGTCCGCAAGACGATGTTCATCAAGTACTCGGTGGCGTTCGTCATTTTTCCAGGCGGTTTTGGCACTCTCGACGAATTGTTCGAGGCGCTGACGCTCATTCAGACCGGGAAGATCTACAAATTTCC
>JBKOVX010000276.1:0-5342 GCA_046724115.1 Gemmatimonadota bacterium
CATTTATACTGACCGCAAGAGCTTAGGTTCCCGGCCGCCGGATCGCGACCTTTGCAACTCTACGGAGTGGCGAGGCGTACAGTTGCAAACGATTCCCGAGAGGGAAAGTCACCGGTTTTTCGAGGAAACTTTAGCCACATACGCCGTGACTAATCAGACGTCCGAGATGCCATTCGATCAGCTCGACCTCAAGCGTGCGATAGCTGGCGACGAGAGGGCGATGCAGCGGCTTTGGTCGCAGCATGCGCCACACATCGACGCGGTCGTTCGCAGGCTCTGTGGTGATCCCGAGCTGGCCGCCGACATCTCGCAGGAGGTCTGGATGCAGATCTTCCGGGCCCTTCCGAGTTATCGGGGCGACTCGCAGTTCGGAACGTGGGCCCACCGGATCGCAGTGAACCGCACGCTGAATGCGTTACGCAAAATAAGGCGCATCGCAAAATTGGAAATAGAAATCGAAGACGACTCGGCGATTACCGAGAACGATTCCGACCGTACCTTCATGGCGGAGTCGATAGAACAGGCGATGGTGAAGCTGTCGCCGGGCGCGAGAGCAGTGTTTGTGCTTCATGACATAGAAGGGTATACCCATGGCGAGATCGGGGAGGAGCTCGGAATCACGCCGGGCGGATCGAAATCGCAATTGTTCAAAGCGCGTGCAAAACTACGGAAGTTGCTCGCGCATCTAGTGGATGAATCACCAACCGTCGCAGGAAAGGGGAAAGGACATGTCGCAGCTCTCTGAAGAGCAACTGGATCAGGTCATCGCCGCCGAGCGGGCGCGGGAACAGGAGCCGCTCAACCAGTGGCGAGCCATTGCCGCTCGCGCCAGGGAGGAGGGCCTTATACGCGATTCGCAGTCATCGGGACTGCGTGGATCCGGCCAGCCTTGGCTGCAGGCCGCAGCCGCAATTCTTCTTCTCCTCGGTGGTATAGCGATCGGTCGCACTACGATCGGCCTCCCCAGCTCGACCCAGAGCGTCGCCAGGACTACCACAGCTACCAATCCCCCAGCGACCACCGCCAGCGTCCCCAACACAAGCGCACCGACCCCATCGAGCAACGCGAGCTTCGCTTCGGTCGATGAGGCATCGGATGCTCTCAATCGCGCCGTAATCGAGTACCAGCGCGCCTCCCAGTACATCGCCGCCAACAACATCACACCAAAAACGCTGGACAGCGCCGCTTACTACAGCGCCCGTGCGGCGGCACTGGACAAGATCGTGAATGCGACGGAGTCTGCATTGCAGACAGCACCCCATGATCCGGTGATCAACCAGTATTACCTGGCCACGATGGGAGCTCGGGTTGCCACCCGGCAGATGGTCGCGGTCGGATCGAGGGGGTTCTAGGCTAATGCTGGGAAGAAGGGAAATGTTCGGACCGAGTGTCGGAGTATTTGCGCTGAGCCTGATGGCGCTCGGCGGGCTGTCCGCGGCTTCTCAGGCTCAGGAAAAACGACAGATCATCAAGGAACCCACCGGCTGGTTCGGCGTCAGGATCTCCGACCAGGCGATGGTCGATGAGCGGGGGAATGCGTTCTTCGATTCCTACCCGGTCGTGACGGGCGTCGATTCTGCTTCTCCCGCCGCAAAGGCGGGTATTCAGCCCGGTGATGTTCTTCTCACTTTCAATTCGCATGACATGCGCGGCGGCTCGGTGGAGCTGGCCAAATGGCTGAAGGTTGGTGCTCCGTTCGTCCTTACGATCCGCCGCAACGATACCAAACGCGTCCTCCGCGGAACGCTTGGCAGGCGCCCCGACAATTGGGACCAGAAGATGGTAGTCGAGCTCAGTGTTCCCGAAATGTTCGAGCGTCAAAGTGGGTCACTGAGTCGCGTTCCGCCCGAAAGAACGCAGATGATGCGAGTCCGCCAACGGATGCCCGCGCCAGAACCTTTGCCGACCGTGCTGACGCCGGCCCTCGGCTACGGCAGCGGGGTTTATCCGTTCGCGGGAGCGGAGTTCACCCCGCTGAACGCAGACCTTTGTGACGTGCTGGGCGTGAAAGCGGAAGGCGTCTTCGTTACGAACGTCATCGAAGACTCGCCGGCAAGAAACGCCGGACTACGCGGCGGCGACATCATCCTGAAAGCCGACAACATCAAGCTCGAGACGCCGATCGACCTGGTTCAGGCGATCAGAACGGCGGATGAATCGGATCGCACCATCGTTCTCCAGATCATGCGGAAGCACAAGCTCCAGGCGCTGACGCTGCGCTGGTAGTCAGTCGGGAAGCTTTCTCGACTCCGGCAGGAGAGAATGGTGAATTGCAACCGCGGCTACCGCTCCGCTAGCGGCCGCGACTATCGCGAGCTGTACCCCGGCCGCGATATCACCAGCCGCGTACACATTCTTCACCGACGTGTGATTACGATCGTCGATGACTAACCGCCCGAGCTCATCGCGCTTGCACCCGAGCTGCGCACCGAGATCATCGGCCGGGAACTGTCCGATCGCGAAGTAGAGACGCTCGCAATCGAGCGACATCCCACCCTCCAGCTCGATCCCGCGAATCTCTCTGTCCTTCGATAAAACGCACGTGATCGACTGGTCGAGAACGGGAATGTTCTGCGCCTTCAGGAGATCGAGCAGCTTCTGCGGGACATCCGGCGGTTGGCCGTTGCTGCAGATGACGATCTGCTTCGTCCACGTTGTCAGGGCGAGCGCCATGCCCACTGCCTTTCGACCTCTGCCTATGACAACAGTCTTTTTGTCGCGCGATTCGTATCCGTCGCAATCGGGACAAACGTGCACTGTTTCACCGTAGCAATCACCCAGCCCGGGGATTGCGGGCCAAACATCCTTGATACCGATTGCCAGCAGAATACGGCGCGCTTCGATGATGGTCTCGTCGCGGAGCTGGATCGAGAACAGCTCTCCGGTCTCATTGTCGGCGGTGTCGACGACGCCGGACAAGAACTCGACGCCATACTTTGCGCCTTCTTCGCGGCCGATCGACCGTAGCTCGGGAGAGCGAATACCCTGATGTCCGAGAAATCCATTGATGCCGCGCGTCTCCCAGTTTCGGGGGTCTCCCGAGTCGACCACGACGACTTTGTGGAGATATCTGGCGAGCCAGAGCGCGGCGGAGAGTCCGGCCGGTCCGCCACCTACGACGGCAACATCATATCGATGATCGGGCATGCGGAGCGCGGGTGCAATTTCGATTCCCTGCACCAACTGCTTCGCACGCCCGACAAATGAATGCGACTAGAACGTTACTTCGAATTTTGTGCTGACCACCCAGCGATCGGAATTGCTGGTGAGGCCGCGACCAACGCCGAGTCCGGCTTCGATCCCCGGGGGTAGCTCGAATTTTCCTGTAGCAAACAGCTGGTGTCGCTGGTGGCTGGTCGGGTCGAATTGCTCGACTGGCCCCATCACCGAGTAGTACTCGAGTCCGATTGATCCTTCGTCACCTAGCGCGTACCCGACTTCGGCACGCGGCTCGAATTCCCACTGGTGCTCGCTGTTCCTGCCAATGCCGCGCTCGAACGCTGGATTGACCACGACGGAGAATCTGCCGGCGTCTGTTCCGAGAATTGGAGTTACCTCATACGCCCAGCGATTCTCCGCGAAGCCAGGGCGAGCGTATCCGATTTCCTGGGAGAGTCCGAGTTTGATAGGAAGGTTCCAGCTGACGGGCGCGATCGCGGTGAGGCGGCCGCGGTTGCCGACGTATTTCACGCCCGCTCCGTTGCGAGCGTAGCCAACCGCGTAAAAACTTCCTTCGAGCCAACTGGTGATGCCGGTGCTCAATTCGAGACTCGATCGGAATGCATGATGCGTTGCGCGACCCTCGGCGTCGTCGAACCGCTGCGATCCGGTCGGCACAAAATTGGTGTGCAGCTCCAGCTCGCCGGTGCCGGGCGCCGCGATGCTGGTGCCATAGACCTCGAACTCGTAGCCTTGCTGTGCCCGTGCTGGCGCGGCGAGCAGGACTAATGCGGTTACTCCGGTTATCGTTCTGATCAGCATTGTGTGATTGAGGATTGGATTTGACGTCGGCAAACTAGCCATCTCAATCAATCCAGACAAGTCCACTCGGGATTAGATTATCTGCCAATGAAGATCGCGATCCTCGATCCGGCCAGCGGCATCGCTGGCGACATGTTCATCGGTGCGCTGGTCGACAATGGGCTCGACAAAGCGTGGCTGGAGCGATTGCCCTCGACACTCGGCCTGGACGGCGTCGGAGTTCGAATTGCCGATGTTCAGCGATCCGGCGTGCAGTGTGTGAAAGTCGATTTCGATATTCCGGAGCAGCCGCATGGCAGAGCGGTTTCGGAAATCCACCGGCTCATCGATGCGGTGAAGATTCCGGAGAAAGTGGCACGGTCGGCGCACGCAGCGTTCGAGGCGATTGCGGCGATCGAGAGCGCCATCCACGGCGTCGCGCCCGACGAACTGCATCTCCACGAAGTGGGAGCGGTCGATGCCATCCTCGACGTCGTCGGATCGATCTGGGGCGTCGAGATGCTTGGCATCGAGCGCATCTACAACACCAAAGTCGCCCTCGGCGACGGAACCGTGAAAACGGCGCACGGATTGTTGCCGGTGCCGGCACCGGCAACAATCAGGCTGCTGGAGGGATTCAACGTTCGACACGGGCCGCCGGGATCGGGCGAGCTCACGACTCCAACGGGCGCCGCCTTGCTGCGCGTTTTGTCCAAGGGTGCGCCGCCCCAGGAATACACGCCGCGCCGCAGTGGATACGGAGCGGGCACCCGCGACATCCCGGCCCAGCTTAACGCGCTGCGAATAATCCTCGGAGACGCGGCGGTCGATCATCACGATCATCATCATCACCACCTCGAGCACGTGCACACTGAGCATCTCCACGTGCTGAGCGCCGACATCGACGACATGTCACCCGAGGAACTCGCCGGCGCCGCCGACGTATTGCGCGCCGAGGGTGCGCTCGACGTCGTGCTGCTGCACACGACGATGAAAAAGGGAAGGCTCGGCACCCGCGTCGAAGCGCTGGTGCAAACCTCGGATCTCGCGCGGCTCGAGAGGCAGATCTTTCTCCAGTTCACGACACTTGGCGTCAAGACATTCGACGTCGTGCGAAACGCACTCGTGCGCGAGTCGCGGCTGGTTCGCTTCGACGGGCGAGACATTCGCGTCAAGGTCGCCACGCTCCCGGACGGCACGCAGAGGGCGAAACCGGAGTTCGACGATCTGCGGCGCGTTGCCGAAGAGACCGCGCGTCCGCTCTCGGAGATTCGCTCGGAAGTAATGAGCGCGCTCAGCGAGAACGGCTTTTCGACGACCGAAGCGAGAGACAAATAGTGGAGCTGGCAAACCGGCTGGTAGACGCAGTTCGCGCTGCAGCC